>PTLK01000109.1 GCA_002938075.1 Alphaproteobacteria bacterium MarineAlpha3_Bin3 | reverse complement strand
GGCACCAGGTCGCTCAGGGACTGATTCTTGAGCCGTTCGCGGTAGGCGGCCATGAAGGTCTGGAAATTTTCCACCTCCTTGACCCGGATCGACACTTGCGACGGGTCGGTCAGCCCGAGGGGGGTCGGGGTGGTGATCAGCTTGAAGGCGTCCTTGAGGCTGCTTTTTTCCATCGCCGCGCCATAATCGCCGCGCACCCGGCTGAGCGCCCTTTCGTTGCCGCTCAACGTCAGGGCGATGGCGTAGTTGAGAACATGGGAGGCCTGTTTCGCGTCGAGCGCCCCGCCCGGCTTCGCCTGTGAAAGCCGGATCAAGCGCTGAAGCGACTGCGCCGCGTTGTTCCAGTTGCGCGCGGTCCAGTAGACCTCGCTCAGGAGAAGTTCACCGTCCAGGGTTTTGTCGCCCTTGAGGACGGCCAGGGCCTGCTCCCGATTGTCAGTGCCCAACAGGCCCTTGGCCCGAAGATGGCGCTGCTGAATCCGTAACGGGTCGGGCATATCGGGAACCGCCGTTTCATCCAGCACCTGGAGCGCCTCCTGGTATTTGCGGTCGAGGATATAGACCAGCGCCAATTGCGTCCCGACCCGGGCTTTTTCCAGCCCCTGAAGCCGGAAGCGGACCTGAGAGTTCAACAACGTCGCGGCCTGGTCCAGGAGATCGACGCCGACCAGGCGGTCGGCAATCTTGCGGATCATCTCGTCGCCCTGCACCCCGGCCGGGGTCAGTTCCTTGAATTCGTCGTAAAGCGCGATGGCCGTCACCGGCGCCAGGGTGTCGGCGGCGTCGTTGAGGTATAGGTCGGCGAAGGTGTCGGACATCTGCTGTGTCACCTGTATGGCTTCTTCGTGGGTGCGGTAATGGGTCGCCGCCTTTCGCAGCCGATCCAGCCCCTGCCGGTACAGTCCTTCTTCCAGGTAAAGGGTTCCCAAGCGCCTGAGCATGGTGAATTCGAACTCGTCTCCGCGCCAGGCGAAGCGGAGCTTCTCAAGGTCCTGGATGGCTTCCTTGGGTGTCATCCGGTTCAGCTTCAACAGCAATTCCATGCGTGCGACCGTGGCCTTGGCGCGGCTAGGCCGGTGATAGCCCTTGATGACTTTTTCCCAATTGCTGACGGCGTCGTCGAAATCACCGGCCAGTTCCATCAACCGGCCTTCTTCGAAGTAGAACTGGTTTTTTTCCGCCGGGGTTAATTTGTCCAACCTTAGGATTTCAAGGAAATGGCGAGCCTGTTTGAGGTCACCGATTTCAAGGGCGCTCCGGATTACCATCATCCCCAATGGGGTTTTCAGGGCCTTCGGATAAGGCTGGACGATCTTCCCGGTGCGGGCCAGGTCCGGGGCCGCATTGGTCATATCGCCGGCGGCGGCACGGACGATGGCCCGCCAGAAGACGGCTTCATCGTTGACGTTCAGCGCTTCAAGGTTGAAATCGCTATAGGCCTCCGGCAAACGGCCCAACATATAATGGGTCCCGCCCCGGAGCATACGGAATTCGGGGTCTTGTTCGATTTCGGCCCGAGCCCGGGTAACCTCCTTGAGGATGGCCAGGGCCTCGGCATAGAACCCGTTGGCAAAGAAAAACCGAACCAGGTCGAGTCGCGCCGCTTGGCGCTGGTTCCCCTTGGCCTGGCTGATAGCGGCCAGAAGTTTGTACTTACGGCCCCTGAAGGCGTTGATGTTTTTTAATTTCCACCGATCCAAGGACAGGATACGTGTCAGCGACTTCATCCGGCGGCGGTTGGCTTCGTCTTCCGCCGTCACCTCGGAAATAAGGAGTTCTGCGCTGCTCGAAATTTCGATGCCCTGGCGCAGCGTCCGGACTCGGATATCGTCGTTACGCGGCAGGATGACGATGCCTTGGGATGTCGGCAAAAATCGTACCTGCGGGTAGATGTATTCCAATCCCATACCGTGGCCGAGAGGAATCACCGGCACGATGACGAAATTGTCACCGACTTCCGGGTCGGTGACTCCAATGGGCGCACCCGGTTCCGGCAACGGCAAGAACAGCCGGGCACCAACGGGGGATTCCGGTTGCGCCTTCACCGTTATCGACGTCACCGCCTCGATTGGCTGTTTGCGGAAATCGAGAAGCCAGGCCAGTCCGTCCCGGCGCAGGCGGGGATTGATGCCGGCAAGCGTCGCCATCCTCAGCACCGTCGCCTGGGGCACCCCCATCTGCTCAATGCCCTTGATGATATTCCCTCCCGCCTGGCGCAGTTGATCGATATCGATGGCGGTGGGCCTGTCGAAGGCCACCCAAAGAAACCCGGCGCGGCGGAAAACGGCGGCGCCGACGGGTTCGTCCCAATCGAACCTGAGAGTCACCACATTGACATCATCGCTGGAAGCGTTCGCCGTCACCGTGGTCGGCGTCGGCGGCAAGGGCGGCGGCGTGCCGGGGCTGAGGATGCCCTGGGGAGACGGCGCCGCGGCGGCCTGGGAGCCCGGGGAAGACAGCGCCGAACGGACCGGCGTCAACTTGGTCGGCTGGCCGGAACCGGACGGGGCCGGCTTTGCCGCTGTTTCCTCGGCGGCTGGTTTCAGGACCTGGGGTGCCGCCGGGGACGCCGCTTCGGCGGTTTTGGCCCCGGGCTTCGCAGCTGCGGATGGGGTTTCCCTTGTGTCTTCCGCCGTTGGCGAGGTTTTGGGCGCACTTTCGGCTTTCGCCGCTTTCGTTGCTTCGCCCTCGGCGGCGGGCGGCGGCAGCGGGACCGCCTTCTCGGAACCGCTAGGCCGGCGGATGTCCAGCACCACTTTCTGTCCGGCCAGGAAATGCCTGACCTTGGACGTTGCCGGCACGGAAAGGGTTACCGTGACGCTATCGGAGCCGGTCTGCGTCCGGACGCCGCCAATATAGGGGAGCCGGCGCGACCGTACCCGTCCAAGGTCGATCCTGGCGGCGCGCTCGAAGGTGACCGTGGCGACACCGCCAACTTGTTTGAAGGAATACGCAACCTTGCTAGGCCAATCGAAGACGATGCGGGTGTAATCGGGGTGCCGGCCCGAGCGCACGCGAACAACCGGCAAATCCGGGGAAGCCCCGGAAGCGGCTTCGGGGTCGGATGGGGCGGCGGTTTCGGGCTTGGCCTCGGCTTTCTTTTCCGCTTCGGGTTTATCGGCGGCGGACGGGGACTTGTCGGCAAACTCGACGATGACGGCCCTGCCGGAATCGTAACTGTAGGCGTCAAAATCGCCTTTCAGGTCAAAAACGACACTTTGCCCGTCGTCGCCTGGAGTCACGGAGGCGATGTATTTGCCGAGCGAACGGGCGACCCGTCCGAAAGACGCCTCTATGGGACGACCAAACCGGACCGTCAGGCGCCCGTTCCGGAGCACCGATTTGTGGCTGACGGGTGAACTCCAGCTAAAGACGACGCGGCCGAAATCGTCGTGGAGGGCGGCCCGGACCCGAACCGGTTCGGCCCACGCCGCCGTCGTCTGCAAGGCCAGAAAGCCCACAACCAGGGCCCAGGGGACCCATTGCCGGCGTTTTCGGCCAGTCACGGAACCTTCGGCCATCATAGATCTCCCGCCGTCGGGCGAATGACGATATCGATCCGACGGGCCAAGGCCCCGTCAAGCCCTTCGGGAAGATCCGACAATTGGGCCGAACGGCTGTCTGCATATCCATATGCAATGATGTCGTCGGTATAGCCCGATTGCTTGAGCGCATTGGCCACCGCCGCCGCCCTGGCGGTCGATAATTCCCAGTTGGAGGAATAATTGCTGCCCGCGGGAAGGCCGGGGCCGGAATGACCATTGACGCCGACCTGGTTGCCGATGTTCTGCAAAACGCCGCCGAGCACGAACAGCGACCGGCGGCCGCGGTCGGTCATCGTCGCGCCCCCTTCCTCGAACAGCAAATCCCCCCGAAAGGTGATGATCAAACGGCCTTCCAGGCGCAGGATATGGCCTGCCGACAGCAAGGATTGCCCTTTCACCGTCTCGTTGAGGACCGACGAAAGATAATCGAGGTTGATGGCCTGCTTGCGGAAAATGGTGCCGATATTGAAAGTCGATGTCGCCGCCGGCACCGGCTGTTCATCCGACGGCCGCAGGGTCTGTGACAGGGAATCGATGATGTTTTTCCATTCGCTGACTTTGACGCTGGACATGGCGAAAAGCATGACGAAAAAAGTCAACATCAAGGCAACCAAATCGGTAAACGTAATCAACCAAATCCGGGAGCCTCGATCCTCGGACCGGCCCGCGCCTTTGGTTATTGGATTATTGATGTCCACCGTTTTCACCTCAACCCCGATTATTGCGGTCCCGCCCGCGGCGGCCCAAGCCGTTCGAGCGAGGGGTCATCCAGACGGCGGACGTAGAACCGCAAGGTGATTTTTTCCGGATCGCCGGGGGCCAAACCGATGGCGACACTGTCAGGCGGCGCGCCCCGAGAAATCATTTCACGGGCGAAGGCCCCGGCACGGGCCATTGGCAAATTTTCGTCGACCGGCAGGAGCTTGTCCCCGGTTGTCGGCGTGCCGATGACAAATTCCAAATCGAAACGCAGTCCTGGTGGGCGTCCACCCAGGGCGGCCACGGTGCGGTTGAGAAACGCCAGGGCGTTCTGCTTGATCCGGGCTTCGTTGTTTTCAAACATGGCGCTGGAGGGCATCTGGGCGCGCATCAGGCGGCCCGGTTTCACTACTTCCACCTTGGCCACCTGAAGGGTGGTAGCGAAGATTCCGGTGATTTTCTCTTGAAACGCCTGCCTGCCCAGGACCTCGCCCTCCTTGGCCGTGAAATCTGTAGGCTTGGTACCTTCCGGTTGATAGGTGGTGAAGGTGGACGTCAAGCTGTTCATGACGGCTTTGGATTTGGTCTTTTCGACGGTTGAAATGGCCACCAGTACGATGAAAAAAGCGAGAACCAGAAAAAACAGCGACAGATACACATAGACCGTGCCAGTACGGCCATCATGCCCAGATGGGGTTGGGTTCAAGAATTCGTTCATGCGTCCCTATTCAAACTTTTCCGTTTCTCGATCGGGTTCGCCGCCTTTATCCGGCCTGCCCCAATCACAGCGGTCATGGTTTTCTCCAACTCAGGGCCGGTATGGCATCCCGGTGCCGGAAATGGGTCGGAACCGCTACGAATCCGAAGTTGCGCCTCTTAACCTCCGGCCTGTTGGCCCACCGGCGGCAATTGGCGAAGCCGCGAAAGTTCGACGGTCATATCACGGGCCTTTTCGGGGTCCATTTTGGCCATGATGGGGGCCAGCTTACGTTCCTTCATCCGCTCGGCGACTTCGAGCAAAGTGTCCATTTCAAGTGCCTCGAAAATTCTCGCGGCCTCCTTGGGCTTCATGTTTTCGTAAATTTTAACCAGGCTCAAAAGCTTGGCGTCCTGTTGCGCGTCGAAGGTCTTGATAAGACCGGAGATGGTTTCACGCAATACCTTGAGCTCTTCGACCTTTTTGTCGATCCGGGATTCCGCCGCCGCCAACAGTCCGGTTCGGATTTCAAATTCCTGTTCCCGGGATTCCAGGACCTGGCGGCGTTCGGCCAGTTGTTGCAAAAGATCGATTTCCGCCGGCGTCAGAAGTGTCGGGTCATTGGTGATCAGCTTCGATATTTGGCCCTGGGGTTCGTCCTTCAACGCCGCCGGGACGGCCTGTTCGGCGGTTTTTTCTCCGGCCGCGGGCTGGCCGTCCTTAGCCGCCGGTTTGGCGTCTTCCTCGGCGGGCTGGGCGATTGCCTCGGACACCTGGATGGTGCCGTTAATGTGCCCGTCAAACCCATCCCAGATGTCGCCGATTTTTACCGTCAACATCAATGTCGCGGCAAAGATGGTGAGTGGCAGGAACCTTATCCTTGAAAAGATTCTCTTCATGGTCATTTCCTCAACTCAAATCGAACGCCCAATCCCAACCCAGGCGAATGATACTTATCCCGACGATCTGATCGCTTTCAGCAGTTCCCGTTCGGCTTCGGACTTTACCCCATCAACGTCCGTATCCGCCCCCGCCGGCCCGTCGCGACGGGCCGTAAGGGGCCTGGATTGGCCATCGCCTTTATCGACATCGGGGTTGGCGTTTTCGGAGACCGACCGCGGGCCGATCCCGACCTTATCCCGGGTGGCGCGCACTAGATCCTCAAGTTTGTCCGCCGCTTGGCCTCCACGGTCGATAAGGAACGCCAAGTCGTCGCGCAAGGCTTCCGCCTTTTCCATCCGGTCTTGCAGCATATCCGCCGTGTTTCTCAGCTTTTCGATGCTTTCTTCGGCACGGACCGTGGACTCGCCGAACGTGGCGGCGAGTTTTTCAAGCTCTGCCTTGTCCCCTCTTAATTTTCCCAACCGCCTGTTGAGGACGATGGCATAGCCAATGGTCACGACCAGCAGGATGGCAACGAAAAGATCGACGATTAACGAATAGGTCACGACAATTCCTTACCTGTTGGCGCCAAACTTAATTTTTTTGACCACGAACGCGTGCCCGTTATCCGGAAACCGTGTCGTATACAACGATCTAGCGAGGTTTCTTTTCAATTCTATCTTCAATCCTGATGGCAATCTGGTTGCCCTTACGGCCCATCACGCCGGAATACATTGGAATATTGCCGCACTGCAGGGATACCACGGAATCCGGGGTGGCGCTGAACATGATCCGTGAACCGATCTTGAGATCGAAAACGTCGCTTAGACGCATGATCTGCTCGTCGACGACGGCTTCC
>PTLK01000108.1 GCA_002938075.1 Alphaproteobacteria bacterium MarineAlpha3_Bin3 | reverse complement strand
GCACTTCCTCGGTCACCGGTTTCTTGGCGTCGATCTTGCCTTTGGCGACGGCGGCTTCCAGGTTGCCGAGCGTCAGTTCGGCATAATCCTTGGTAAAGGGATTATTGAACCCGCGCTTCGGCAGCCGCCGGTAAAGAGGCATCTGACCGCCTTCAAAGCCGAGCAGGGAAACGCCACTCCGGGATTTCTGGCCCTTATGGCCACGCCCGGACGTCTTACCCTTACCGGAACCGATGCCGCGTCCGACCCGCTTTCGTGGCTTGCGCGCGCCCTGGCGATCACCAAGTTCATTCAATCTCATCTCATTAACTTTCTTGTTCAGCCGCCTTCATCAACGCGGACAAGGTGGCTGACTTTTTCAATCATGCCGCGGACGGACGGCGTGTCCTCAAGCTCGCGGGTCCGGTTGATCTTGTTCAGGCCCAAGCCGATCAGCGTCGCGCGCTGGTCATTCGGACGGCCGATGGGGCTGCGGGTTTGCGTGACCTTGAGGGTCGGTTTCTTTTTGCTTTCGGCCATCGTCTTATTCCTTGGCGGCGGCTTCCGGCCGCCCACCCCGTCGCGAAACGATCTCGGAAACCTTCTTTCCGCGCCGGGAAGCGACGCTTCGGGGCGAGGCGCAGGACTGAAGGGCCTGAAAAGTGGCCTTGACCATGTTGTGGGGGTTGGCGCTGCCGATGGATTTGGCGACGACGTCCTGGACTCCCATGGTTTCGAACACCGCGCGCATGGGTCCGCCGGCAATGATGCCGGTCCCCGGCGGCGCCGCCCTGAGAATAACTTTTCCGGCGCCGTAACGGCCCTTGACATTATGATGAAGGGTACGGCCTTCGCGGAGCGGTATTTGGACCATGCTCCGTTTCGCCTGATCGGTGGCCTTGCGGATGGCTTCCGGTACCTCACGGGCCTTACCGGTACCGTAACCGACCCGGCCCCGTCCGTCGCCGACCACCACCAGGGCACCGAAGGAAAACCGGCGGCCACCCTTGACCACCTTGGCTACACGGTTGATGTGGACCAGCTTGTCTAGAAGATCGTCTCCCTCATCCCGGTCCTGGTTGCGGGCGCGTCCACGGGGTGATCCTCGCCCGCCGCGGGGCCGTGATGATGGAGGTCTTGTTTCCGCCATTAAGGTGCTCCCCTAAAAACTCAGTCCGCCCTCGCGGGCGGCATCGGCCAGGGCCTTGACCCGGCCGTGGTACCTGTATCCGCCACGGTCGAAGATGACTTCCTTGATTCCCTTTGCGATCGCCCGCTCGGCGATGGTCTTGCCGACCTGACCGGCGGCGTCCTTGTCGGCTCCGGTCTTCAGTTTTCCGCGCAGGTCCTTATCCAGCGTCGAGGCCGCCACCAGGGTGGCCTGTTGGCGATCGTCGATGACCTGGGCGTAGATATGTTTTCCCGACCGGAAAACGGACAGCCGCGGGCGTTGCCCGGATTTGCACTGAAGCTGCTGGCGTGTCCGTCCCTTGCGCCGGTTGAATAAATGTTTTGTTTTGGCCATTACTTTTTCTTGCCTTCCTTGCGGAAGACATACTCGCCTTCGTATCTGATTCCCTTGCCCTTGTAGGGTTCCGGCGGACGAAAACCTCTGATTTCGGAAGCCGTTTGGCCGACCTTCTGTTTGTCGGCGCCGCTGACGGAAATATGGGTCTGGTCCGAACACTCGATGGTGATGCCTTCCGGAACCGGGAACCGGATTTCATGACTCAGCCCGAGTTGCATGATCAGTTCCTTGCCCTGGACCTGGGCCCGGTACCCGACGCCCTGAATTTCCAGATTTCGCGAGAAGCCTTCGGAAACGCCGGCAACAAGGTTGTTAATCAAAGTCCGGGAAGTTCCCCACATCTTCCGCGCCGAGAGTTCATCTGTCCGGGGTTTGACCCAGATTTGCTCGCCTTCACGACTCACTTCCACTTCGTGGGAAAGAGTGACACTGAGTTCCCCCAACTTTCCCTTGGCCGTGACGACTTGTCCGGCGAGGTCGACGTTGACGCCTTCGGGGATATCCACGGGGTTTTTGCCAATTCTGGACATGGGATTTTCCGGTTGCTTCCTAATAGGGCCCTAAAAGACCTGGCAAAGAACTTCGCCGCCGACGTTCTTGTCGCGGGCTTCCGAATCCGAAAGCACCCCTTGCGGGGTCGATAAAATAGAGATCCCTAAGCCATCATAAACCCTTGGCAGGTCCTTGATTGCCGAATAAACGCGCCGACCAGGCGTTGACACGCGGCTGATTTCGCGGATCACGGGATCCCCTTCGTGATACTTAAGCTCGATCTTGATCTCCGAGATGCCGGGACGGACCTCGTGCTGGGAAAAATCGCGAATGAAACCTTCGCGCTTGAGAACATCGAGCACATTGGCGCGCAGCCTGGAAGCCGGCGACAGGACGGAGGATTTCCGGGCCCACTGTCCGTTACGGATTCGGGTCAACATATCGCCCAAGGGGTCGGTCATCGTCATCGGGTGACTCTCCTTACCAACTGGATTTGACCATTCCAGGAATCTGCCCGGACGACGCCAATTCACGCAAAGCAATGCGGCTGAGCTTGAACTTTCGGTAATTTCCGCGTGGCCGGCCGGAAATCTTACAGCGCAGGCGTTGGCGCACCGGAGCCGAATTCCGCGGTAGCTTAGCCAGCTTTATGCGGGCATTGAACCGTTCTTCCGGCGACAAAGTTTGGTCCTTTGCCTGAGCCTTCAGGGCCGTTCGTTTGGCGGCAAATTTATTAGCCAAACGGACTCGTTTCTTCTCTTTTTCTATGGCGCTTTTCTTAGCCATTGGGGTTTTCTCCCTTCGATTTTTCGGGCTTGCGGGGTTTTGAGGAATCGTCGCTTCCCTTATCGGCGGATCGGGAGTCCGCCTTTTCAGCCGCCTCGGCACCAGAATCGCTACCCGCGTCCCCGGCGTCTTCACGAGCCGCGGCCCGATCGGCTTCCTCAACTTCCTTCATGGCATCCCTGGCGGCCTGTTTTTCCGCCTCAAGGGCGGCCCGCCGGGCGGCTTCTTCTTCTTTTTCCTTTTCCGGGTCCCGGCCGCTGAACGGCATGTCCAACCCTTTAAGCAACTCTCTCGCCTCATCGTCGGTCTTGGCGGTGGTGCAGATCACGACATCCATGCCGCGGATTTGATCGACCTTGTCGTAGTCGATTTCCGGGAACACGATCTGTTCCTTAAGCCCGAGGGCAAAGTTGCCGTTGCCGTCGAAACTCCTGGGCGAAATGCCCCGGAAATCCCGGACCCTCGGCAAGGCGATGGTGATCAGACGGTCGAGAAATTCGTACATGCGATCACGGCGCAGCGTCACCTTGCAGCCAATGGTCATGCCATCGCGAAGCTTGTAGGTGGCAATCGACTTCTTGGCTTTGGTGATGACGGCCTTTTGTCCGGAAATCAGGGCCAGTTCCTTGGCTGCGGCCTCGACTTTCTTGCGGTCGGCAACGCCTTCGCCGACGCCCATGTTGAGGACGATCTTGTCCAGCCGCGGCGCCTGCATGGGGTTCACGTAGCCGAACTCCTTGATCAAGGCCGGCTTGACCGTGTTTTTGTATTGATCGTGTAAGCGTGTCATGTTCGTTCTGCCCGCTTTATTTATCAATCACTTCGCCGGACCGTTTGGCGAAGCGCACCTTGCGGCCCCCTTCGAGGGTCTTGTACCCGATCCGCGTCGGCTTATCGTCCTTGGGGTCGATATGCGCCAAATTGGAAATATGAATGGCCGCCTCTTTTTCGACGATGCCGCCGCCCGTGGCCTGGGTCGGCCGTTGATGGCTCTTGATCATGTTGACGTTCTGGACGAAGGCGCGGCCCTTCTTGGTCAAAATCTTCAGGACCTCGCCGATTTTCCCTTTGTCCTTGCCGGTCGTCACAATGACCCGGTCGCCTTTCTTTATTTTAAGCTTTGCCGTCATCACAACACCTCGGGCGCCAGGGAAATGATCTTCATATAGTTCTTGGCCCGCAATTCCCGGGTCACGGGACCAAAGATGCGGGTGCCGATAGGTTCCCCCTGGGTGCTGATCAACACCGCGGCATTGGAATCGAACCGGATCGCGGAGCCGTCCGGGCGGCGGATGTCCTTAGCGGTTCTGACGACGACGGCTTTCACGATCTCACCCTTCTTGACGCGGCCACGCGGTATTGCCTCCTTGATGGTGACGACGATGACATCACCGACGGAGGCGTACTTGCGCCTGGAACCGCCCAGCACCTTGATGCACTGAATCTTCCGGGCCCCGGAATTATCAGCGACATTGAGTTTTGTTTCGACCTGAATCATGGTCCTTGTCCTTATTCATTTCCCGGAGGGCGTTCTCAGGCGTCCTCGGCCAGGACCTCCCAACGCTTGTTTTTCGAGATCGGCTTGCATTCGCGAATGGAAACCACGTCGCCGACCTTGCAGGCGTTGTTTTCGTCATGGGCGGAATATTTCTTGGAACGCCGGATGAACTTCTTGTAAAGCGAATGCATGACCAGCCGTTCGACCTCTACAATCACGGTCTTGTCCATCTTGTCGCTCACCACAATCCCTTGCATGACGCGTCTTGGCATCTTCTTCGTTCTCCTTAGGCCGTCGGGGCCTGGGCCCGACGGCGTTCATTTAAAATCGTCTTAATGCGGCCGATATCGCGTCGCACCTGGCGCACCCGGGCGGTGTTTTCGAGCTGCCCGCTGGCGGTCTGAAAACGCAGGTTGAAGGCTTCCTTGCGGAGGTCCAGCAACTGTTCTTTCAGTTCGTCGTCGCTTTTGGCGCGCACGTCCTCGACTTTCATAACCTTATCTTTCTTCACCCATTCGGGTGACGAACCGGGTTTTGAGGGGCAGCTTGGCGGCGGCCAGGGTGAATGCCTGGCGGGCGACGTCCGCCGATACCCCGTCGACCTCGAACAAAATCCGGCCCGGCTTGACCCGGCACATCCAGTATTCCGGTGTCCCCTTGCCTTTGCCTTGGCGGACTTCGGCAGGTTTTTGCGACACCGGAACATCGGGGAAGATCCGGATCCATACACGCCCGGCCCGTTTCATGTGGCGGGTCATGGCGCGGCGGGCGGCTTCGATCTGGCGCGCGGTAACGCGTTCCGGGGTCACCGCCTTGAGGCCGAAAGAACCGAAATTCAGCTTGTAGCCTCTTTTCGCCTTGCCGTGGATGCGGCCCTTGTGGGCCTTCCGGTATTTCATGCTTTTGGGGCTAAGCATTTTTCTTTTCCCTGATCCTGATGGCCATCCAGCGCCTTAGCGCTGGGGCTGCTGCTCCTGGGCCTGTTTGTCCAGCGCCTTGGGATCGTGGGCCATGATTTCGCCCTTGTAGATCCAGACCTTGACGCCGCAGGTCCCGTAAGTGGTGTGGGCGACGCATTCGCCGTAATCGATGTTGGCCCGGAGCGTGTGGAGGGGCACCCGGCCCTCGCGATACCATTGGGTACGGGCGATTTCGGCGCCGCCGAGGCGTCCGGCGCAATTGATGCGGATGCCTTCGGCGCCAAGCCGCATGGCCGATTGAACGACCCGCTTCATGGCCCGGCGGATGGAAACCCGGCGCTCCATCTGTTGGGCGACGTTTTCGGCCACCAGTTGGGCTTCGATCTCGGGCTTGCGGATTTCGACGATGTTCAGGTGCGCCTCCGACCCGGTCATATTCGAAATCTCGCGCCGAAGATTCTCGATATCGACGCCCTTCTTGCCGATAACCACGCCCGGACGCGCCGTATGGATGGTTACGCGGGCCTTTTTCGCCGGCCTTTCGATGATGATCTTGGACACGCCGGCCTGGGCCAGGCGCTTGAAAAGAAACGCCCGGATCTCCAAATCCTCGTGCAGAAGATCGGCGTAGTTGCTATCGGCGTACCAGCGTGAATCCCAGGTACGGTTGATGCCTAGACGCAGGCCGATAGGGTTGACCTTTTGACCCATTAAGCTGTCTCCTCGCGTTCGCGAACTACTAGCCGCAGATTGCTGAAAGGCTTCTGGATACGCCCAACACGGCCCCGGGCGCGGGCGCGCCAGCGTTTAATGACCATGGTCTTTCCGACCGTCGCCTCGGCCACGTAAAGCCGGTCGACATCCAGTTGATGGTTGTTTTCGGCGTTGGCGATTGCGCTTTCCAGTAGTTTCTTGACCTCGCCGGAGATACGGCGGTGGGAGAATTCGAGTTCCGACAGCGCCGCCTCGCATTTCTTCCCGCGGATGGTTTCGGCCACCAGATTCAGCTTCTGCGGGCTGGTCCGAAGATGCTTGGCGTAGGCCATGGCTTCGTTGTCGGCGAGGCCGCGTCCGAATGATTTCTTGCCCATGGTCTAATCGGCCTCCCTTTTCGCCCTCTTGTCGGCGGAATGGCCATAATAAATGCGGGTCGGGGAAAATTCACCCAGCTTATGGCCGATCATGTCCTCGGTCACCAGTACGGGAATAAACTTGTGGCCGTTGTAGACACCGAACGTCAGGCCGACAAACTGCGGCAGGACCGTCGAGCGCCGGGACCAGGTCTTGATGATGTCGTTGCGCCTGGAGGCGCGGACATTTTCCGCTTTTTTCAGCAGATAGCCGTCAACGAAAGGTCCTTTCCAGATCGAACGAGGCACCTCGGGCGTCCTCCTATTTCTTGTATTTCTTGGCGTGACGGCGGCGCATGATCAGGCTGTCCGTCTTTTTGTTGGAACGGGTTTTTTTGCCCTTGGTCGGCTTGCCCCAGGGGGTCACCGGGTGGCGGCCGCCGCTGGTCCGTCCTTCGCCGCCGCCATGGGGGTGGTCGATGGGGTTCAT
>PTLK01000107.1 GCA_002938075.1 Alphaproteobacteria bacterium MarineAlpha3_Bin3 | reverse complement strand
AAAGAAAAGCCAGCAGGCCGACGTCATTGCCTATCTGAAATCGCTCAATTAGGCCTCTTTGGCCGGGTCTCCGCCTGGGGGCCGGTGAAAATGACAAAACGCCGCCGGCACCCCGGCGGCGTTTTTTTATGATCAACTGTACTTCCTATAAAAGCCCGCCATTAATCCCAGACTACCAGCACCGAACAATTGGCGTGGCGGACAACCCGGGCGGCATTGGGACCAAGGAGGTAATCCTTCAACTCCGGCCGGTGGGAAGCCATGACGATAAGGTCGCAGGAAATTTCATCGGCGAGTTTGAGAATTTCCTCGTACACATTGCCGACCCGGACCACGGAATGGGCTCCAATTTTGGAAGCGATGTGTTCGTCGCAAAAGACCGCAAGCTTGTCCTCGATGTCAGATTGCGCTTTTTCCTGAAAATCGTCAGGGAAAAACCCCCGAACCACGGGCATCCCGAAGTCCGGCAACACCGTCGCCACGTGAAGGTCGGCCCCGAAATCCTTGGCGTATTCGACCGCCGTCGACAACGCCTTCTTCCACTAAGCCTCCTCCTTCAGGTCCACCGTCAGGAGGATACGGCTATACATGCTCCGGCCTCCCTATGCGCCGTCGGCGACCGCAGGAACGGCCTGTTCCCGGCGGCGGCGCATCAGTTGCAGGCCCAGAACGATGCCGATCAGTACCAAACCGACAGGATAGATCAGTTCCTTGGGCGGCTGGCCGACCTTTTCCTCGTCGACTTCGGTGACAAAATCGCCGATTCTGATCCCGGCCTGATCCGCCAGGCCCTTAGGCGTCAGGTCGGTGACTTCGTAGCGGCCGTCATCGGCGGGCGCCATCTTGATCCCGTAGCGGGCTTCGAGGCCGGTATCCTTAAGATCAGGCGTGAACACACGGTAGAGCTTAAACCGGTCGCCGTAATCGGTGGACCGCGTCAGATGGAAACGGATCGAATATCCCGGTGTCACCGATGCTTCCCCGGAAACGAATTTCGCCGTATCGAAAGTGGCGAATTTCGGGAAAAACTGGTCCATGACGAAATCGGGCCTGAACAGGCACACCACCACGGCGGCGAGAAGAATACTTTCGACAATCGTGGTCTTGATGAGGACCCATCCCTGGGTTAGCGAGCTGAAACTGAACAGGGCCAGCAGCGTCATGACGAAGATCATCAACCCTTGCCAGACGCTGTCGACCCCGACCAGCAGCAATTCCGGGTTGAAGATGAAGATGAACGGCAGGATCGCCGTGCGGATATCGTAGTAAAAGCCTTGAATCCCGGTCTTGATGGGATCGGCCCGGGATATGGCGGCGGCCGCAAACGCCGCCAGGCAGACCGGCGGGGTGTCGTCGGCCAGGATACCGAAGTAGAACACGAACAGGTGCACCGCGATCAGCGGCAGCACCAACCCGGATGCCGTTCCCAGTTCCACCAGCACGCCGGCCAGCAACGAAGCGACGACCAGATAATTGGCCGTCGTCGGCAGGCCCATGCCGAGAATTAGGCTGAGGACCGCAGTTAAAATCAGAAGGATGTATACGTTACCGCCGGATATGGCCTCGATCACGCCGACCAGGGCGTTGTTCAGTCCGGTGGAGCCGACGGCGCCGACGATGATGCCCGCCGCCGCCACGGCGATGGCGATGCCGACCATGTTGCGGGCGCCGGCGATCAGGCCGCCATGGATTTCCTGGAAGCCTTCCTTGACGGCGGCGGCGATGTCGCCGGCGCCGGTTTTTTCCTCGTGCCAAATCCGCTCGAGGATGATGATCACCATCATCAACATGATCGAATAGAAAACGGCGGTTCCGGCCGTCCACCGTTCGACCATCAGCAGGTAGACCAGAACGGTGATCGGGACAAGGTAATGGAGGCCGCTTCTGAAGGTCTTGCCGAGGGGTGGAATGTCTTCCTTCGGCAGGCCCTTGAGGCCCAGTTTCAGGGCCTCCAGATGCGAGATATACATCAGCGCCATATAGCTGCATACCGCTGGGATAAAGGCCGCCTTGACGACGTCGAAGTAGGAAATGCCGATTAGCTCGGCGATGATGAAGGCGGCCGCCCCCATGATCGGCGGCATCAACTGGCCGTTGGTCGAGGCCGCGACCTCGATGGCGCCGGCCTTGACCGCTGACATGCCCATTCTCCGCATCACCGGGATGGTAAAGACCCCCGTGGTGACGACGTTGGCGATGGAAGACCCGGAAATGGCGCCGGTCATGCCGGATGCCAGTATAGCCGCCTTGGCCGGGCCGCCCCGGTATTTGCCGACCAACGCGAAGGACAAATCCAGGAAGTACTTGCCGGCGCCGGCCTTGTCCAGAAGCGCCCCGAACAGAACGAACAGGAAAACGAAGCTGACGGAGACGTCGATGGGTATGCCGAAAATGGCTTCCTGGCCCAGCCATTGATAGCCGATCAGCCGGTTGATGGAGAGCCCCCGGTGGGAGATGATATCCGGCATGGACTGGCCGAAATAGGAATACAGAAGGAAAACGGAAGCGACGATGACCAGCGGCTTGCCGATCGACCGCCGAGTCGCCTCCAGAAGCAACAGCACGCCGACGGTTCCCAAGATAGCCTCGAAGGGAAACCGGAAGCCCATGATGTCCCAGGTCCACAGCACGCCTTCCCGCGACACCAGCCCGTCCCAGCCTAGGAATAGGTATAGGGCGCACCCGGTGCCCAAAAACGCCAAAATAAGGTCATAAATTGGGATGCGGGCCGTCGCCAGAGACTTAGCCGCCGGAAACATCAGAAAACAAAGCAAAAAAGCGAAAGCTAAGTGGATGCCCCGGGCGGGGACACTGGTAATAATTCCGAAGCCAAACATAAACGGGAACGGAGACGCGATCCATAATTGGAACAGCGACCACAGCGCCGCAATGGCGCCGACGACGACGGCCAGACGCGGACCGTGCTTGCGCCCAACATATTCTATTTCCTCGATATGTTTTTTTATTTCTTCCTGGGAAATCTCAGGGATGGCCTGTTCGGCCATAACGCCCCCCCTTGAAAATCAAAAAAAGAAAACCGGCGCCCCGCCGCGGTAACCAGGAAGGGGCGCCGGCATCCATTCAAACGGAAGAACTACATCCAGCCTTTTTCCTTGTAGTACTTGACGGCGCCCGGGTGCAGCGGGGCCGACAAGGCGTTCTTGATCATTAACTTGGGATCAAGGTTCTTGAACGCCGGGTGCAGTTTGCGGAAGTCGTCGAGGTTCTCGAACACCGCGCGAACGACTTCGTAGACCACTTTTTCAGCTACATCGGCGCTGGTGACGAAGGTCGCCATCACGCCGAAGGTGGTGACGTCGGCGTCGGTGGTCTTGTAGGTGCCCTTCGGGATGGTCGCGAAGGCATAGAACGGATTGGCGTCAACCAGGCCTTTTTCGACGGACGTCATGAGGTTGATGATCTTGGCGCCGCAGCCGTCGGTGGCAATCGACACGCCGGCGTTGGGCACGCCGACGGTGTAGCCGTAGGCGTCGATCTTGCCGTCGCACAGCGCCTTCGACTGCTCGGTCGAGGTCAGTTCGGTGGCGATCTTGAAGTCGCTCTTCTTGGTGCCGTATTTTTCCATCAGGACTTCCGTCGTCCCGCGCTGGCCGGAACCGGGGTTGCCGATGTTGAAGCGCTTGCCCTTGAGGTCGGCCCACGACTTGATGCCGGAATTCTTGCCGACGATGATGTGATAGGGCTCGGGATGAACCGAGAACACGGCCCGCAGCTTCTTGAAGGCCTTGCCCTTGAACTTGGACGAACCGTTGTAGGCGTGGAACTGCCAGTCCGACTGGGCAACGCCGAAGTCCAACTCACCTTCGCGAATCTGGCCGATGTTGTAGGTCGAGCCGCCGGTCGACGGCGCCGAGCAGCGGATACCGTGCTTGCGGCCGGTCTTGCGGCCTTCGGCGGCCGCCTTGTGAACCAAACGGCAGATCGACTGGCCGACGATGAAATAGACGCCCGTCGGGCCGCCGGTGCCGATGGAAATGAACTTCTTGTCCTTGGCTTCGGCGGCGCCGGTGGCAAACAACGTACCGGCGGCAAAGGCCAGGGCCAAGGTCGTTACGATTAGCTTTCTCATTGTCGTTTGTACTCCCTGACTTGGTTGGAGAAGGTTTTAGGAAAAGAACGGGTCATAGCGGCACAACGGCACGGAAACGGCCCATAATCGGCCCCGCGTCTCTGCGTCGTTCTTCTTGCGATATGCGAATGTCTGCTCCCTTTCGGCCGAATTTTTTACCGGCTCTCGTTGTCGTCTTATTCCTTATCAACGGGACCGGCAACAACCGCATAAAGCGCAGCTATCTGCCGATACAATATTGAAGGAACCTGAAGAGAACCTTATCCCCCAAAAATAGCCTGACGCAATGGCTGATTACTGTTTTCGGGGTGTTAGCCGGACTCGAAACTCGTCGGCGTCAGGCCCCACTCGGCCCAAACTCGGTCCGGGAACGCCTCTCTCTTCTCAGCTTCGCCCTTTTTCAACGCTTCTTCCACATAAGGAAAACCGCGTCTGAGTTCCGACCACATCCGGTTCCCAAGGGGCCTCAGTTCAAGAACGTTGAGGCATCTCAACGTATAAGACCAGACCATGGCGGCGGCGGAATCCGCGGCCAGGCCCATCTTCCTAAACTGGCGGGAAAGCCTGTTTATTTCCAATTGGTAGCCGCCAAGCACTTCCGCCGAGGGCAGCGGATCATCGGTGAACACGTCCTCGGCGATGACGCCGTGGGTCTCGAAATTGACGCGGATGACGGTGGCGATGGCGACCATGGCGCCAATTTCCTCGTCCTCCATGGCCTCGAGCCCGGCGATGAATTTTTCTACTTCCTTGGCCCCGGCGCCGAGCGCCTGGATTCGGATCTTTCCTAAAAGCCAGTCCTTTAACATGCGTCTTTGATGGCCGCGTCGATGGCGGCGCTGAGTCGATCCACCAGTTCGTCGATCTCAGGCTTTTCGATGATGAAAGGCGGCGCCAGCAGGATATGATCGCCCTGGACCCCGTCGGCGGTGCCGCCACCCGGATAATAGATCAGGCCACGGTCCATGGCCTGGGCCTTGAGCCCGGCATGAAGCTTGAGCGCCGGGTCAAAGGGCTCCTTGGTGGCGCGGTCGGCGACCAGTTCGATGCCCCGGAACAGCCCCCGGCCGCGGATATCGCCGACATGGGCGTGATTGCCCAGGCGGTCCAACAGACGGCTTTCGAGAACCTCTCCCTGCTCGCGGACATTGGCCAGCAGGTCGAGGGCCTGGATTTTCCGCTGCACGGCCAGCGCCGCCGCGCAGGCCACCGGATGGCCCATATAGGTATGGCCGTGTTGGAAAAACCCGCTTCCTTCGCTGAAAGCCTGAAAAACCTTAGCCGAAACTAGGGCCGCGCCAATGGACTGATAACCGGCGCCCAATCCCTTGGCGATGCAGACGATGTCAGGCGCGATGCCGTCCTGCTCACAGGCGAAGGTCGTGCCCGTCCGGCCCATGCCGCACATCACCTCATCCAAGATCAACAGCACGCCGTGGCGGTCACAGATATCGCGGATGCGCTTGAAATACCCCTTGACCGGCGGCACCACCCCGGCGGTGGCGCCGACCACCGTTTCGGCGACAAAGGCGATAACCGTCTCCGGCCCCAGGCGCTGGATTTCGGCTTCCAACTCATCCGCCGCGCGAAGGCCGTATTCCTCTTCCGTCTCGCCGTCCAATTGGTTGCGGTAGGCATAACACGGCTGAATGTGCCCGACGTCCATGAGCATCGCCTCGAAGGGCTCCCGCCGCCAGACGTTTCCGCCGACCGAAAGAGCGCCCAGGGTGTTGCCGTGGTAGCTTTGGCGGCGGGCGATAAATTTCGTCCGCTCGGGCTCGCCAACCTCTAGGAAATACTGGCGCGCCATCTTCAACGCCGCTTCCATGGCTTCCGAACCGCCGGATACGAAATAGACGACTTCGATGCCGTCGGGGGCCTTGCCGATCAGAAGGTTGGCAAGTTCCTCCGCCGCCTCGGAAGTGAAAAAGGCGGTATGGGCGAAAGCCAGCGTCTCGGCCTGGTCCTTGATCGCCTGGATCACGTCGGGGTCCGAATGGCCGAGGCAGCTGACGGCGGCGCCGCCCGACGCATCGAGATAACGTTTTCCGTCGGCATCGATGATATAGATGCCATCCCCCTTTTTGGCGCGCGGCAGATCGGCATGGATCTGACGCTGAAATACATGTGTCATGGAGGCTTGCCTTTCCAGATCCCGCTGAAAATTATTATTGTCAGGTTACAAACGGCTGAAGGGTTACGAAAGCCTTCTCAGGATTCTAGGATAAACCATGGACCTCAAAGACCACATCCGTTCGATTCCCGATTTCCCCAAACCGGGTATTCTTTTTTACGACATTTCCACCTTGTTGGCCCATGCCGACGCCTGGCAGGTGGCACTGGGTCGATTGGCGAAAATGGTTAGCCAGTTCCAGCCCGGCGTTTTGGCCGGCATCGAATCCCGGGGGTTCCTGGCGGCGGCGCTGGCGTCCCGTCTCGGCCTCGGTTTCACCATGATCCGCAAGAAAGGCAAGCTCATGGGGGATATCATCGGCCACGAATACGAGCTGGAGTACGGCACCGACACCATCGAAATCCAATCCGATGCGGTCGAAAAAGGCCAGCGGGTGGTTATCCTGGACGACCTGCTGGCCACCGGCGGCACCATGGCGGCGTCCATCGAGCTTTTCACCATGGTCGGGGCCGAGGTCGCCGGCACAGCTTGTATCATCGAACTGACCTTCCTCGAC
>PTLK01000106.1 GCA_002938075.1 Alphaproteobacteria bacterium MarineAlpha3_Bin3 | reverse complement strand
ACCAACGGCACCCCGGCCCGGTCCTCTGAGATGGCCAGGACCTCGATCTTGTCCCCGGCCAGTATTTTCTTGAGCCTGTCCAACTGCGGCATTTCGGCCACGCAGGGCGCGCACCAGGTGGCCCAGAAGTTCAAGACCACGGCCTTGCCCCGGAAATCGGCGAGGGTTTTTCGGGTCCCGGTGGCGTCGAAGAAGGGCTGTTCGGTGACCGCCCGGGGAGGCTGGACAAGGTCGAAATTATCGAGCACGCCGACGGGAGCCGAGCATTTTCCACCTTCCGCACTTGCCAGCGGACGTGATATGGAGACAATCGCCGCGAGTAACAGCCAAAGCAGGGCCGGAAAGGCGAATCGTTGAAGCGTGGTAATGGGTGATTGTAGGCGTTTCAAAATTCGGCGTCCTGGCGGCTTTTCGAACGGGTTTTGAACCATGGCAAAGAAATCCAATAAGCCGGCCGCCCAAGGCGGCGGGCCGGGCACGAAGGGAATCCGGGGCGGTCGTTTCAAGGCCGGGCCCGCGGACGTCATGCAGGAAATCAATTCCTCCATTGATTTCGACAGGCACCTTTATGCTCAGGACATTACCGGTTCCAAGGCCCATGCGGCAATGCTGGTCAAGGCCGGCATCATATCCCAAGAAGACGGCGATGCCATCATCAAGGGTCTGGACTCCATCGCCGAGGAAATCGAAAGCGGCAACTTCGAATTCAGCCAAGCCTTGGAGGACATTCACATGAATGTCGAATCACGTTTGGGCGATCTGATCGGTGACGCCGCCCGGCGGCTGCCCACGGCGCGGTCCCGGAACGACCAGGTAGCCACCGATTTCCGGCTTTGGGTGCGCGACACCCTCGACGGCCTGGATGCCGAGATCAGGAACCTGCAGGCGGCCCTGATCGACCGCGCCGAGGAGCATGCCGCCTCCGTCATGCCTGGGTTGACCCACCTGCAAGGGGCGCAGCCGGTAACCCTGGGCCATCATCTGCTGGCTTACGTGGAGATGCTCGGCCGCGACCGGAGCCGCGCCGAGGATTGCCGGCGCCGGCTCAACGAATGCCCGCTGGGATCGGCCGCGTTGGCCGGCACGTCGTTTCCCATCGACCGCGAACAGACGGCCTCGGCACTCGGCTTCGACAAGCCGATGGCGAATTCCATGGATGGCGTTTCGGACCGGGATTTCGCCCTCGAATACTTGAGCCTGGCGGCGATCCTGGCCGTCCATCTGTCGCGCCTGGCCGAGGAAATCGTTCTCTGGTGTTCACGTCCGTTTGCCTATGTCCGCATGCCCGATGCGTTTTCGACTGGCTCTTCGATTATGCCGCAGAAACGCAACCCCGACGCCGCTGAATTGGTACGGGCCAAGGCCGGGGGCGTCATCGGCGCCCTCGGCGCGCTGCTGGTGGTGATGAAGGGGCTGCCCCTGGCTTATGGCAAGGACCTGCAGGAAGACAAGGCGCCGGTGTTCGAAACCGCCGCGACGCTTTCGCTTTCGCTGGCCGCCATGGCCGGCATGGTGAGCGGGATGGAATTCGATACCGGGAGGATGAAGGCCGACGCTGGCGGCGGTTTCGCCACCGCTACGGATCTAGCCGATTGGCTGGTCCGGGAACTGGAGATGCCGTTCCGGGATGCCCATCGGGTCACCGGGCGGCTGGTCGGGCTGGCCGAGGAAAAGGGCTTAAGCCTTGACGGCTTGAGCCTGGATGACATGCAATCGGTGGAAAAGGGGATCACCGAGGCCGTTTTAGAGGTCCTCGGCGTCGATAATTCGGTGACCAGCCGGGACAGTTTCGGCGGCACCGCGCCCGAAAGGGTGCGCCAAGCGGTGAGTGCGGCCCGCAAAAGGTTTTTGAACTGAGGGAAGGGAACCCCATGTCCGGTGCAAGGGATAGGATAGGGTGATGACGAAAAAAAAGATGGTCCGCAACGGCGTGTTGATCCTGGCTGCCTTGGCAATGGCCGCGCCATTGGCTGCCTGCGGCAAGAAAGCATTGCCCGAACACCCGGCCGAAAGCAAATACCCAACCCCGTATCCGGCCCTCGAGGAGAAAAAAGAACCAAAGGGACAATCCCAACCTAAGCAAGGGGTCGTTAAGCCGGAGGGTTTCATATACGAATATCCGAACCGGCCGCCGTCCAAGTAGGCAGGCCGTGGACCCAAGAACAAGATGGATCATTTTCAGTATACCGATGGCGAATTGCGCGCCGAGGCGGTGCCCATAAGGCGGATCGCCGACGACGTCGGCACGCCTTTTTATTGCTATTCGACGGCCACCCTTGAACGCCATTACCGGGTCTTCGCCGAAGCCGTCGGCGGACTCGACGCCACCATCTGCTACGCCGTCAAAGCCAATTCCAACCTCGCCGTGATCGCCACCCTGGCCCGGCTGGGGTCCGGCGCTGACGTGGTTTCGGGGGGCGAGTTGAAGCGCGCCCTAGTTGCCAGGGTGGCGGCGTCGAAGATCGTTTTTTCCGGCATCGGCAAGACGGCATCTGAAATGGCCGCCGCGCTTAAGGCCGGGGTCATGCAGATCAACGTCGAATCGGTGCCGGAACTGGAAACCCTTTCTGGTGTCGCGTCGTCGCTTGGCATCGACGCCAACGTCGCCATCCGGGTCAACCCGGACGTCGATGCGCTGACCCATGAAAAGATCGCCACCGGCAAAAGCGAAAACAAGTTCGGCATCGATTGGCAGAACGTCCCCGGCGTTTACCGCCACGCGGCGGCGCTGCCGGGCATTCGGGTCGCCGGCGTCGCCGTCCACATCGGCTCGCAGATTCTCGACCTGGCGCCTTTTCGGCAAGCCTATGGGCGTGTTGTCGAACTGGTCGGGACGCTCAAGGCCGACGGCCACGCCATCGAAACCCTGGACCTGGGCGGCGGCCTGGGCATTCCCTATGAGGACGAACAACCGCCGAGTCCGAAGGAATATGGCGACATGGTCACCTCCGTGGTCGGCAGTCTCGGGTGCCGGATCCTTTTCGAGCCGGGCCGCATGATCGCCGGCAACGCCGGAATCCTGGTCACCCGGGTGATCAACGTTAAGCAAGGCGCGGACCGTCCCTTCGTCATCGTCGATGCGGCGATGAATGACCTTGTTCGCCCGTCGCTCTACAATGCCCACCATGCCATCGTGCCGGTGACCGACCCCCCCGCCGGCGCCGATTTGAAGGAGGTAGAGGTGGTCGGTCCGATCTGTGAAACCGGGGATACCTTCGGCAAGCCCCGGCCGTTGCCGGAAATCCAGACCGGCGATCTTTTGGCCATCCGCACCGCCGGCGCCTATGGGGCGGTCATGGCGTCGGCCTACAACACCCGGCCCCTGGTGCCCGAAATTATGGTCAATGAAGGGGATTTCGCCGTCGTCCGCGACCGCATCACCGTCGACGACATGCTGGCCCGCGAAGCACTGCCCGGTTGGCTTGCCGAAGGCAAGGAGGCGCGGCGCGAGGCCGGCGAATGAACGAAAGCCGTAAAAATACCCCGCAAGCCCCCCCGCAAGCCGAAGCCGGCGTTGCCCTCAAAAAAGGATGGCAAAGACGCTACCGCTTGCTTCTCGGTGTGGCGCGCGCCGCCCTGATGTGGGAACGGCTGTGGCCCTGCCTGTGGCCGGCGGTGGGGGTGGCAGCGGTGTTCATCTCGGTGGCGCTTTTTGATTGGCTGCCGATGCTGGCGTTCTGGGTCCATTCCCTGGTGCTGATCGTTTTTGCCTGCGCCTTCGGGTTCATGGTCCGCGGCGCCGCCCAGGGGTTCAAGGCGGTTGACGAAAAATCGGCGCAGCATCGTCTGGAACAGGACAGCGGCCTCTTTCACCGGCCGCTGACGGCGCTCCATGACCGCCTCGCCATCGGGGCCGGCGATTCCAGGGCCCAGTCGCTGTGGCGGGTTCATCTCGGGCGCATGGCCGAGGCGGCGAAAAGGCTCAGGGTCTCCCTGCCGTCGCCGGGCCTGGCCCGCTTCGATCCTTATGCCTTGAGGGCGCTCGTCCTGCTGTTGCTGATCATTGCCGTGGCGGCCGGCGGTGGCGAGGCCGGGGCGCGGCTGGAACGGGCCCTGGTGCCGCGGGCCGAAATCGGCGGTGGCGGACCGTTGAAACTCGACGTTTGGATCACGCCCCCCGCCTATACCGGTTTGGCGCCGATGTTTCTGGAGCCTCCGATCATGACGGCCGCTGCCGGTGATGGCGAAGGACAGGCCCCGCCGACGATCCGGGTGCCCGTGGGCTCGGCGCTATTGGCCCAGGCCGGCGGCACCGGCGACGCCCCGATACTAAAGATCGGCGCCAAGGTCATTCAATTCGCCGCCGTCGGCAAAACCGGGGACGAGACGGAGAACAGAGGAAGTTACCGGGTCGAAACCATCCTCGAGGACGCCGACCGGGCCGCCAACTCCATGGAGGTATCGATCCATGGCCGGCCGCTGGGCCGTTGGGCGCTCAGGGTGGTTGCCGACAAGCCGCCCGAGGTGGAATTCACCCGGGCGCCGTCCCGTGCCGGACGGGCGCAATTGCAAGTCGCTTACGAGGCCCGGGACGATTACGGGCTGGCCGGCCTGCAGGTGGTTATTCGTCACCCCAAGGGTTGGGCCGTTCCCGGCGGCCGGCCCGCCATCCGCGCCGAACTGCCGCTGCCGGGGCTGGGCTCGAAAAAGGTCGAGGGCAACAGCCTGCAGGATTTCAGCGCCCACCCGTGGGCCGGGCTGTCGGTCCTGGTGCAACTACAGGCCATCGACGCCCGCGGCCAGGCGGGGCAAAGCGTCATCATCACCATCATCCTGCCGGAACGGGTCTTCAATCACCCGGTGGCCCGCGCTATCGCCGAAGCGCGCAAGAAATTGAGCACTCCCGACGATGATGTCGTCGCCGAGGTCGTCGAGGCGTTGAACGATATCGCCAGTCGGCCGAAACACTACTTCGACGACACAATCGTTTTTTTGGCGCTTAGCGTCGCCGCCAGCCGCCTTATCCATGACGGCTCCGACATCGCCATCGGCGCCGTACAGGCGCTTTTATGGGAAACCGCGCTGAGGATCGAAGACGGCGAGTTCGCCCTGGCCGAACGCGACCTCAAGGATATTCAGGACCGGCTGATGCGGGCCTTTCGGGACGGCAAGGGTTCGACCGAGATCGACCGTCTTCTGGACGAGTTGAGCCAGACCCTCGACAAATATATGGCCGCCCTGGCCGAACACCTGGCAAAGCAGGGGTTGGCGCAATTGCCGGCCATTCCAATGTCGCGTTTCTTGGACAGCACCGACCTGCAACGGATGATCGAGGAGGCCCGGGAACTGACCCGGACCGGGTCGTTGGAATCGGCCAAGCGGATGCTGTCGGAGCTCAGGCGCATGCTCGATGGCATCCGCAACGGCCTGCAGCGGGGCCAGCCCCGCCAGGACTTGGCCAAGGCGAGGGAGATGATGGATGGCCTTCGCAAACTGACCGATCGCCAGCGCCGGGAATTGGGTAAAACGTTCAAACGCCACCAACAGTCCGAAGGCGCTTTGCGCGCCCGCCCCGATCCGGGGGGCCGGCAAAAAGGTCAGCGCCAAGGGAAGGGCCAGGGGGACAGGCAGGGCGAAGGACCCGGCACCGGGGCCCGCGGACAACAGGCGCTTCGCCGCGATCTCGGGCGCCTGATGTTGCAGATGGACGAATTTTTCGGCGATATCCCGTCCGCCTTCGGCAAGGCCGAGCGGGCTATGAACGATGCCGTCCAGGCGTTGAGAAAAGGCCGATACGGCGACGCCGTGCCGCGCCAGAGCGAAGCCCTGGATCAACTGCGCCGGGGCATGGACGCCATGGCCGAACGGATAGCGCGACGGATGGGCGGTGCCTTTGGCGTGGTCCGCGGACGGCGCGGCCAATCGCCGGGAGAAGGCAACGATCCTTTCGGGCGCCGGCCGGGCGGGGCCTTCGGTTCGACCATCGATGACGGCAGCGTCAAGATCCCCAGTTACATGGAACGGCGCCGGGCTCGGGAAATTCTGCACGAACTTCACCGCCGCGCCGGCGAGCACCAGCGTCCGGTCAAGGAACGACAATACATCGACCGCCTGTTGAAGCGGTTTTAGAGCCCCAATGGCGCCTGAACGGGCGCCTGAAACGCTCTAGGTCTGGGCCCTGGCTCGGCGCCGCGGCCGGTGGGGCCGGGCGAAAAGCCCAACTAAAGAAATCGCCGCGTTTAGGGCCAACCGGACAATCCAATCGATTGTCCCGATGCGCCGGACATAGACATTTAACCGGGCGCCCAACCTGGAACCCGATGGCGGGTTCGCCGCCGGTTTGCCTTTACCTTGACACTTAAGGGCTTGGCGCAATAAGGGCGAGCGGGGAACGACGCCCCGAAGCGGCGTCGGCCCCTTGGGGCCAGGCGGCGCGCGGCCGCCTGATATCCATTTCATCAGTCAAAATCCTTCTTCGCCTTGCTGTTGTGACGACGGTTCTTTAGCGACCGTTCGTTCGCTTTTGGTGAAGCAAGATTCACGCCACCCCCCGGCGATCGAAAGGGAAGGCCGGGCGATTCCAAATAAGTTAATGATTTCAAAGGTTTTTGGTAGATGCAGGCGGAGCCTCCTGGGGCCGGAGGAAGGCCAGCGGAGGGGAATAATCTGCCCCGGGAGGCTAAAACAGGGCAGAAATTTCCCCTATTCAGAGACGGGAACGGGGCTGGGAAGGGGCCGGAGCAGGGAAGGGTTTCGGGTAAAGAAGCGGTGGCGGTATCTAGCCGCCGGTTTTTTTCGGTTCGCTGAAGGTGACTTCCAGCCGCCGGGCCAACGCCGAGGGTTCGGGAAGCTTGGCGCTGAAACCGATCGTCGCTCCCGGCTGCAGCCGGTTCTTCAGCGGCGGCGCGATGACGTGCTGGACTTCCTCGCCGGCGCTGTCGTAAAGGGCGATGCGGATCATCGGCACCATGC
>PTLK01000105.1 GCA_002938075.1 Alphaproteobacteria bacterium MarineAlpha3_Bin3 | reverse complement strand
ACCCGTCGCTGCTGCCGGCGTTCAAGGGCCTGGGCGTGCATCAACGGGTCCTCGACGCCGGCGAGAAGGTTTCCGGGTGCACCGTCCATTTTGTGCGTTCGGAAATGGACACCGGGCCGATCATCGTCCAGGCCGAGGTGCCGGTGCGTCCCGACGACGACGCCGAGGCGCTGGCCGCCCGGGTGCTGGAACAAGAGCACAAGATCTATCCCCGGGCGCTGCGGCTGATCGCCGAGGACCGAGTCACGGTCGAGGGTGAGCGCGCCTTGATCGACGGCCAATAAGCGGGCGTTACGGCATCTACGGCGTCGACCGGGATGATTGTTGTCCGGGCCGAACATCTGGCCATTTCAATGACCCTGAAGACCGCGTACTGTAGGAGCCGATTTGAGGGTTACCTGGGAAATGTCAGCTAAAATGCCGAGGAAAAGCCGGGCCCGAACGGTTGCGTTGCCGTTATCGCCGCCGTTGGCGCGACCGGGCATGCTGGTCTATCTCGTTGACGCGGCCAACCTGATCACTCTCGGCGGCCTGGCAATTTCTTTGTTCGCCTGCTGGGCGGTTTTGTTGGGACGGCCATCCTTGGCCCTGGCCGCGTTGGCCGTCGTCATCGACAATGTGGACGGGTGGATGGCGCGGCGGACCGTGGGGCGAAACCCGGCATTTGAGCCTTTCGGGGCGCACTTGGACTGTTATGCGGACTACATCAGCAAAGGCATATTCCCCGTCCTGTATCTTTATAACCGCCACCGATTTGCAGGTCGTGTCGATACTGGTGGCGCTGATCTACCTGATGGCGATTGCCTTCCGGTATAGCTACGAGTTCGTGCCGGACCGCGCCCATATCGGCCTTTCGCCCGACTATATGATTGCGTTTCTCTGCCTGTTGCAGTTGGCGGCCCTACATGTGGGTTCGGCCTTCATCCCCACACTGATGGCGAGCCTGGTGGGTTTTGCGGCTCTCGCCGTCACGCCTTTCCTCTCACCGAAGTTGGAGGGCTGGGCGATTGTCGGTTTTTGCCTCTTTCTTCTGGTTCTGGCGGCGGTTCTTCTGATTGGCGGTTAATGGGCGATCAATGGGTGAATCGGTAAGACCTGTAAACCGGAACGATCCTTAGTTACGCTCGGAATCGACACCATGGATCAAGAATTGATTCGAAACATGGAAAAGGGCCCGAACCCATACCGAAACAAAGGCTCTTCAACAACATGTTGATGAAGAACCAGATCTTCAAGATTGAGGACATCTATGTGCCGGTCAAGCGACAAAAAACGCTTAAGCCCAAGGTCGTCAACGAAATCGCCGAGAGTATGTTGGAGGAAGGTCAACTGACCCCGATATGGGTTCGTCGGGACGCTAAGCGTTTTGTCCTTGTCGAAGGCCTGCATCGATTGGAGGCGTGTAAGGCGCTCGGCGAAGAGACGATTGTCGGTCTCCTGGTTCAGGCTCGTCGGAAATAAGCCCGATCCGAAACGCTCTTGAACCGCACCAATAGGCTAAACACTGGTTTTCGATACGCCTTGGCGGGGCAAGCCTAGCCGACGATTTCCGAGTCGTCGAAGAAATAGGCGATCTCGAAGGCCGCGTTTTCCCGGCTGTCCGAACCGTGCACCGAATTGGCCTCGATGTTTTCGGCGAACTGCTTGCGGATGGTGCCCTCGTCGGCCTCTTCGGGGTTGGTGGCGCCCATGACCCGGCGGTTTTTGGCGATGGCGTCTTCGCCCTCCAGCACCTGCACGACAACCGGGCCCGACGACATAAAATCGCACAGGTCGTTGAAGAACGGCCTTTCCTTGTGGACGGCGTAGAAGCCTTCGGCCCGCTCGCGGGTGAGGCGGATGCGCTTTTGGGCGACGATGCCGAGGCCGGCGTCTTCGAGGCAGGCGTTTATTTTTCCGGTCAGGTTGCGGCGCGTCGCGTCCGGCTTGATGATCGACAGGGTCCTCTCGACGGCCATGGGCTGAATTCCTTCCGGGTACCTTGTCGATGAACGGAGGCAACGCCCCTTCGCTTAAGCGGGGGCGGGTATAGCCGCATCCCGGACCCCTGGCAAGCGGCAACAACAAGAGGCCTCAGGGGAGGCCGGGGGTGTCCCCCGAAAAAAAACATCGGGGAGGTCGTGAGGCCGGGGGTGTCCCCCGAGACCCCCAGGGGACCGACAGGGAAACGACAAGAGGCGTGAAGGATCAAAGGTCCGACAGGGAAACGACAAGCGGCTGGGAGAACTTGTCATCGGGGGGACCGGCAAGGACAATGCCCGAAAAGGGAATCTCGCCTTATCGGCAATGAATCATAAAATCGCATCACTGACGCTGTTGGCGGTCTGTCAGGTCGCCGCCATGACGCTTTGGTTCTCGGCCACGGCGGTGGTGCCGTCGCTCAGGGCCGAGTTCGCCATCGGCGCGACGCAGGTTTCGCTGCTGACCAGCAGCGTGCAGGCCGGATTCGTCTTCGGCACCTTGACCAGCGCCATCCTGGGACTCGCCGACCGGGGGGTTGAACCGGCGGTGAGGGATCGACCTGGATGGTCCATCAGGTGCCCGGTTCGGGCTTGTTCAAGGACTTGGCGTCCGCTTGTGTTTTCGAGTCGTCAACGGATTGTTCCCAGGATATGCCGCACCGGCGGCACAAGAATCCCTTCATTCCGTCAATCAGCGTCCTAACTAATTATCCTCAACCTGGTGGGTTTTATTAAACCATACTTGGTGGTTGGTGGCGAATTTTGAACTTATTATTAAATATAGGAAAAATCACTATAAATTGGGTGTGACGGGCGTCACATCCGGGAACAATCCGGTTTCGGGGAAAACCGGGAAAAGCGGGCCGAAACCCTTTTGTCGCAGCCGTTTTTGGGTTTCTTTCCGAAAACGGCCCAAGGAGGAAAACCTTGTCCACCACGCAAATCGACGCCGCCGGGGCCGAACATCCTCCCGCCGGGCCGCAGGCGAGGATCCTGTCCCTGGTGCCGAGCCTGACGGAACTGCTGTTCGCGCTTGGGCTCGGACTCCAGGTCGTCGGTCGGACGATGTATTGCGTCCATCCCGAGGACCGGGTCGAGGGCGTGCCGTCCGTCGGCGGCACCAAGAAGGTGAACATGGAAAAGGTGTCGGCCCTGAGACCCACCCACGCCGTCGTCAACATCGACGAAACGCCGAAGGACCTGGCCGGCGATCTGGCCGACCGGGGCATCCGGGTGGTGACGACCCACCCCGTCGAGGTCGCTGACAACATCCCTCTTTTCAAACTTCTGGGCGGAGTCTTCGGCGCCGAGGCCCGGGCCCAGACCCTGAGCACCGAATTCGAAAGGGCTTATCGCCGGGTCACGACGAAGCCGGGCCGGGGGTCAAACCGGGGGCCAAACCGGCGGGTGCTGTACCTGATCTGGAAGGACCCGTGGATGACCGTTTCCGCCGACACCTATGTGTCGAGCATGCTGTCGCTGATCGGCTGGCGGACCATCGGCGACGAAAAGGACCAGCGCTATCCGAAAATCGAACTTTCCGATGCCCTGTTGGCGGACGCCGACCTGGTGCTGTTCTCTTCCGAACCGTTTGCCTTCACCGAGGCGCATGTCGCCGAATTCCGGTCCGTGCATCCCGCCGACGCCGAAAAGGCGCGGCTGGTCGACGGCCAGTTGCTGAGCTGGTACGGCCCCCGGGCGATCGCCGGGTTGGGGTATTTGCAGGACCTGTCCGAAGCGGAGTCTTCTTAGACCCCTTCTTAACCCGGCACTTTGCCCGCCGCCTTGCCCCCCGGTTTACCATCGACAAAGGGCTTGAGCGTCTGGCAAAAATCCTCGTGGACCGGCGTCTCTACGCCTAATTCCCGGCCCATGTCGACGACGGCGCCTGAAAGCCACGGCAGTTCGATCCGCTTGCCGGCCATCAGGTCGTGATACATAGAGGCGTAGGTCTCGGGCGCGAAGCCTTCGGTGAAGGCGAGGCGCTGATCGACCAGATCGTCGTCCAGGGCGACGCTGCGGGCGCCAGCGACGGCGAAGGTTTCCTCCATGGCGCGGCGGAACAGGGACCAATGAGCGGGGTCCTCGCGAATCGGCCCGATGGGCAGCCTGAGCGCACAGGTGATGGCGCTGAAAGTTGACAGGAAAACGAACTTCGACCAGATGGCGGCGGTGATGTCGTTGGCAAGGGTGGCCTCGACGCCGGCGTTTTCGAACGCCCCCAATAAGGCCTCGGCGCGGGGGCTTGCGATCCCGTCCCATTCGCCGAAGGCGATGGTCGCAATGGCGCCGGTATGGGTGATGACGCCGGGGGCCGAGATCATGGCGGCGATCGCCGCCGTGCCGCCGATGACCCGTTCCGGCCCGAAGGCGGCGGTCAGCGCGTCGCCGCCGGTGACTCCGTTCTGGAACGACGCCACCGTCGAGTCCGGCCCGACCAGGGGCGCACACGCGCGCACCGCCTCGTCGGTGTCGTAGAGCTTCACCGCCACCATCACCATGTCGGCGTGGCCGACGGCGGCCGGATCGTCGGTGGCCAGGGCTGGATCCACATGGGCGTCGCCGAGCCGGCTTTCGATGCTGAGCCCGTTTTCCCGTATCGCCTCCAGGTGCCTGCCGCGGGCGATGAAATGCACTTCCTCGCCGGCCGCCGCCAGCCGGGCGCCGAAATACCCGCCGACGCCGCCGGTGCCGAATACCGCGATCTTCATGGGTCCTCCCTTTTGATCCCTCTGGCAATCCCTCCGGAAAGGCTTAAACCTTCCGGGATTTGGGCTTTCGCATTATCTTGGCTTCTCAATACCCAGCCTTAAGCCAAGGATCAAGATCAAGACCATGACTGCCCCCGCCCCCGGACCCCCCGCCGAACCCGTCCCCGACCCCGGTACAGGGATTTCGGTGCGCCTGGCGTTTTTTTACGGCGCCGTCTTCGCCCTCATCGGCATTCATTTACCGTTCTGGCCAGTGTGGCTGGCGGCGAAGGGGCTGGGGGCGACTGAAATCGGCGCCCTGATTGCCGCCGGGGTTGGCGTCAAGGTCGTCTTCAATCCGCTGATCGCCCATATCGCCGACCGGCGCGGCCAGCGGCGGGGGATCATGCTGGCGCTGGCCGTGGCGGGGCTGGCCGCATTTTCGTTATTCGGCGTCACCGACGGGTTTTGGGCCTTGCTTCTGGTAACGGTGATGTTCTTCGCCGTGTGGTCGCCGATCATGCCCTTGGGCGAAAGCCTGACCATGCTGTCGCAGCGCCGGGATTCCACTTCTCCGGGCGCCGGCAAGGAGCTGGATTACGGCCGCATCCGGCTTTGGGGGTCGTTGAGCTTCATGGCCACCGCCGTCGGCGCCGGGTATGTCCTCGCTGGGCGCGATCCCGACATCATCTACTGGGCGATCCTGTCGGGCCTCGCCGTCACCGTCACCATCATCTGGGCCCTGCCGGCGACGGCGGTCCCGGCCCGGACCGGCAAGCGACTGGCCGCGCTCGAGGTCCTGCGTGACCGGCCGTTCTGCCTGTTCATCACCGCCGCCGCCCTGATCCAGGCCAGCCACGCCGTCTATTACGGGTTCGGAACGCTGAACTGGAAGGCCCAGGGCTATTCGGAAAACGTCATCGGCTGGCTGTGGGCCGAAGGGGTCGCCGCCGAAATCATCCTGTTCGCCTTCGGCGCCCGGCTGATCCGCCGTTTCGGCCCGGTCCGGCTGATCGCCTTGGGCGGGCTGGCCGGGGCGCTGCGCTGGTCGGTGACCGGGGCCTCGGATGGCCTGTTGGTGCTGATCGCCATGCAGGCCCTGCACGGCTTCACCTTCGGCGCCACCCACCTAGGCGCCATCTATTTCATCGCCCGGCGCATGCCCCAAGCCCTGTCGGCGTCGGCGCAAAGCCTCTATTCGGCGATCGTCATGGGGCTGGCCCTGGGCGCAGCCTCGCTGACCGCCGGCAAGCTCTATGCCCTTTACGGCTCCGGCGCCTATCAGGCGATGGCCCTCCTGGCGGCGGCCGGGGGTGGCGCGGCGCTGATGCTGATGAAGCGCCGCTGACGGGAATTTTTCATAAGTATTTTCATCGATAGGGCAAACCTGGCTTCTCGGGCGCCGAGGCGCGCAAGCCTTCCCTTTACGGTATATTTACCTGTTACTTATGTAATACCCGCTCTATTCGCGGTAGGTTATCGTCAAATCGCCAACCGTTAGGCGGCAGACGGCCGGCGGGGGAACCGGACCGGGCCGTTTATTTGACGGTCAGCATGTTTTCCCCATCGAAAAGGGCTCATCCATGCGCGGCATTGAAGGTTTCATGAAGTCGTTCGGGTTATACCCAGGACACCTTCATCATCGCCATGATCTGCCTGGTGGTGTTGCTGGGCAATTTCGCCGGCGGCATGTTCTCCAACATCATCCTTGCCTCCAGCGGCCCGATCCATGAGCGCAAAATCACCCAGCGCACGTCTTTCCGCCTGGCCCTGGTGTCGGAACTGATTCTCATCGTTTAAGCCGTTTACTACCATGCGGTCCTGGTCAGCGGAATCGATCCAGGGCAGATCATCTTTTGGGTTTTCACTCTCTTCGCCGCGCCTCTGCTGGCGGCCTTGGGGGCGCAACTGACCTATATCGCCTTCGCCGCCAAGATCGAGGAATTGAAGGATAAAGGCAAGGACATGGACCGCGCTAAACGGGCCGAAAGCAAATCCGCCGACATCGAAGATGCAGAAGAGGAGGACGAGGAGTCCCCGCTTTTCGCGTCGCGCGCCCGGATGGCGGCGTGGCGCCGGAGCAGCGCCTTGGCCCGTTCGGCCACCGGCACGTCGATCATCATGCCATCGACGGCGATGGCGCCGATCCCTTCCTGTTTCGCCTTCCCATAAGCGTCGACGATTCCCCCGGCCCGGCTGACCCCTTCCGGGCTCGGCGACATTTCCTCGTTCAGCAGCGGCACCACGCTGGGATGGATGCAGGACGCCCCTTCGAAGCCGAAGCGGCGCG
>PTLK01000104.1 GCA_002938075.1 Alphaproteobacteria bacterium MarineAlpha3_Bin3 | reverse complement strand
GAGCTTTTTCACCGGCATCCACTCTCTCCACAACGAAAAGGGCTGGCTGCGCACCTAAAAGGGCAGGTGCTTCCGCCCGGTGGCGATCGGGTGTCTGGCATTAGAGGAAAAACTGCACCTCAAAACGCCAATTGTCAATTACCCCCTCATGGCCTTTGATAACCCATTGTTTTGCAGCACTCTCAACGCCCACCGTTTTGGAAATTCGATGAAACTGAAGGAATTTTTCAATCCCTGGCCCGGACCCTGGGACGCCGCCTGCAGGCTTTACGTTTGCGTGGTCAAACAGGCGCGTCAGCCGGGATTTTATCTAACCTGTGGGGTACCGGACACCGCCGACGGGCGTTTTGACATGATCCTGCTACACGCCTTTCTTTTACTTAGGCGGACCAAGCGCGACCATGATCGCACGGCCTACCTGGGTCAGGCCTTCTTCGATTTGATGTTTGCCGACATGGATCAGAACCTCCGTGAAATGGGCCTCGGCGATCTGGCCGTGGGAAAGCGCGTCAAGGGCATGGCGGCGGCTTTTTACGGACGCATCCAGGCCTATGAGGACGGCTTGGCGGGCGACGAGGCGGCGCTTGTCGATTCGCTTAGGCGCAACCTTTACCGCAAGATCGAACCAGACGATTCCCAGCTATCCACGGTCGCCGATTACATGCGCCGCGAGGCCGCCCGACTGGACCATATAGACACCGACAGGCTGTTGAGGGGCGAGCTTGATTTTGGCCCCGCCCCGGCGGCGCCCGAAAAAGTCCCGCCGAAGCCCGAAAAAAAAGGCCTCGGGAAGGAAAAACAGCAATGAACCCCTCGGGGTTGCGGGGCCGCCCCCCGCATATTGATAGCCGGGGGGACACCCCTCGTGGCACCCCGGTGCCCGAATTTTCCCGCATAGTCCTGGCCGAGACCCTGGACGAAGGAGGCTCATCCCTCGACATCGAAGCCGACGAGAGCGAACGGTCATTGTTGGCCGAACGGTTTGGACTCGCCGGCCTTAAAACCCTGACAGGAGCGGTTCGCCTGACACCCCAGGAAGGGTGCGCCCTGGTCCGGCTGGAAGGAGCCTTTAGGGCCGAAATCGTTCAAACCTGCGTGGTTTCCCATGAACCAATGGAAGCCACGCTGGAGGGCTTCTTCGAGAGGCTTTACGATATCGTCCCGGAACCGGCGGAAGGATCGGACGACGGAAATATCGATATCGACGCCGAAGACCCCCCCGAAGCGGCCCCGGAGGGGAAAATCGACGTCGGCGAGGCGGTGGCCGAACAATTGGCGCTTGAAATCAACCCGTTTCCGCGCAACCCCGAATTGTCTTTCGCCGACTATTCGACGGACCCCGACGACGGTGAAAAAACCGAATCCCGGGGCGGCCCTTTCCCCGCCTTGGCCAAGCTCAGGAAGAAACCGAAATAACCCTTGTAAGGTTCTTGCCCCAGGGGGGGTAATCGGTTTAAGTAGGCGCGCGTTTACGAAAGCGCATCGAACGAGGTATCTAACGATGGCAGTCCCTAAAAAGAAGGTTTCGAAGTCACGCCGCGATATGCGCCGTGCACACGATTCTCTGGGTTCTTCCGTTTACGAAGAATGCCCCAACTGTGGTGAGTTGAAGCGTCCCCATCATGTCTGCGAGTCCTGTGGTACATATAAGGGCCGCGAAGTCATGGAAGCCAGGGATACCACCTGACGTCTTTAGTGCGGGCCAAATGCTAATCCCCACGTACCGGCCCCAAGGATGGCCCCATTGACAGAGCCCCTGACGCTTTCCATCGACGCCATGGGTGGCGACAATGCGCCCCGCATGGTCGTCGAAGGCATCGAGGTTTCGCTGGATAGCCCGCGGCAGATAAAGTTCCTGCTTTTCGGCGACCAAGCGAATCTGTCGCCGCTTCTGAAAAGCCATCCCAGGGCGGCCCAAGTGTCGGAAATCCGCCACACCGAGGACGTAATCTCGAACGAGGAAAAAGCCGGCGTCGCGCTCAGGGCGGGCCGGGATTCATCCATGCGCCTGGCCATCAACACCGTCGGCAGCGGCGAGGCCGACGGCGTGATTTCGGCCGGCAACACCGGGGCCTTGATGGCGATGGCGAAGTTCGTGCTCAAGACCCTGCCGGGGATCGACCGCCCGGCCATCGCCACCTATTACCCGACCCAGCGCGGCGAGAGCGTGATGCTCGATCTTGGCGCCAACGTCGACTGCGACGCCGACAACCTGGTGCAGTTCGCCGTCATGGGAGAGGTCTTTGCCCGCAACGTGCTGGGACTGGAAAAGCCCTCCATCGGCATTCTCAACGTCGGCGCCGAGAACCTGAAAGGCAACGAAGCGGTGCAAAAGGCCGCCATCACCCTTCAGGAATCGTCGTTGCCGATTGAGTTCTACGGGTTCGTCGAAGGCGACGACATCGGCGCCGGCACCGTCGACGTGGTGGTCACCGACGGCTTCACGGGAAACATCGCGTTGAAGACCGCCGAAGGCACGGCCAACCTGTTCGGCGAATTCCTGAAGCAGGCGCTGGCGGAATCGCCGACGGCCATGCTTGGGGCCTTCCTGGCCCGGCGTGCCTTGAAGAAATTCAAAATGCGGATCGACCCCAGGCGCTACAACGGCGCCATGTTCTTAGGGCTAAACGGCATCTGCATCAAAAGCCACGGCAGCACCGACGCCATCGGGTTCGCCAACGCCATCCATGTCGCCGTTGAATTGATCGAAAACTCCTTCAACGAGCACATCAAGGAAGACTACGAGCAACTTTCCGGTCACGCGCCGGACTTGAAAAGGGTCGTCGGCGGCGAATGAGAATCCGTTCTGAAATCGTCGGCTGCGGCTCTTATCTGCCTGAACGGGTGGTCACCAACGCCGAACTTTCGGCCAAGATCGACACCACCGACGAGTGGATCGTCTCGCGCACCGGCATCCGCCAGCGCCATTTGGCGGCGGATGGCGAATTGACGTCGGATCTGGCCCTCAAGGCGGCGGAACGCGCCCTCGAGAACGCCGCCATCCCGGCGGCCGAGGTCGATATGTTGATCCTGGCGACGACGACGCCGGACAACACTTTTCCGGCGACGGCGACCAAGATCCAGAACCGGCTCGGCATGGTCAACGGCGCCGCCTTCGACGTTCAGGCGGTGTGTTCGGGCTTCGTCTATGGTTTGGCGATCGCCGACAATTTCATCAAGACCAGACAATGCAAGACCATCGTCCTGATCGGCGCCGAGACGTTCTCGCGCATCCTCGATTGGGAGGACCGCTCGACCTGCGTGCTGTTCGGCGACGGGGCCGGCGCGGTGGTGCTGAGGGCCGGGGAAGGGGGCCCCGACGCCAATGTCGGAGAAACCGGCCATAACCGGGGCCGCGGCGTCTTGTCGACGCATCTGCATTCGGACGGTTCGACCAATGATCTGCTGTACGTGGACGGCGGGCCGTCTTCAACCCAGACCGTCGGTCATGTGCGCATGGTCGGCCGTGAGGTCTACCGCCACGCCGTCATCAACCTTGCGGCGATCGTCGGCGAAGCCCTCGAAGCCAACGGGCTGGCGCCGGAAGACATCGATTGGCTGGTCCCCCATCAGGCCAACAAGCGCATTCTCGACGGCACCGCCAAGAGGCTCGGCCTGGCGGAAGAAAAAATGGTCGTCACCGTCGACCGCCACGCCAACACGTCGGCCGCTTCCATCCCGCTGGCGCTTGACGAAGCGGTCCGCGACGGCCGCATCAAGCGCGGCCACCTTGTGCTCATGGAAGCGATGGGCGGCGGCCTGACCTGGGCCGCCGGTTTGGTACGCTGGTAAAGGGACCGGGGCCGGAATCCGATCCGCCAGGAGGGGCGTTTTCGGAATCCCCGCCGTCGCCGCCCTGAAAAGGGTCGTTTCTGCTCCAACTCTTTGATATTGACGGGTTTCTCCCATAACGTTACGCTCCGTATTGATAAATCAATAGGGGGCTTGTCGGGCATGGTTGGGAAAACGATAACGCGGGCGCAATTGGGAGAGGCCATCTACCAGGAAGTCGGCCTGTCGAGAAACGAATCCGTCGAACTTCTTGAATCCGTCCTCTCCAAAATGTCGACCGCCTTGGCGCGCGGCGAAACGGTGAAGATTTCATCTTTCGGCAGTTTCTCGGTCCGCCAAAAGGGCCAGCGCATCGGCCGTAACCCGAAGACCGGCGAAGAGGTTCCGATCCTGCCCCGCAAGGTCTTGGTGTTCCGTCCCTCGCAGGTCCTGAAAAGCCGGATCAACGAGCGAAAGACCCCGGGCATGCCATCCTAGGACATGACCGGGGACATGACCGAAAAGGGCGACAATCCTGCCACCACCGGACGCGGCCGAAAATCCGCCTCCGCCTTCCGCACCATCAGCGAAGTCGCCGCCGAGCTGGACCTGCCGCAGCACGTTCTGCGGTTTTGGGAAACCAAGTTCAGCGTTATCCGGCCCATGAAGCGGGGCGGGGGGCGCCGCTATTACCGGCCCGAGGACATCACCCTCCTCAGGCGCATCGGCGGCCTGCTTTATACCGATGGCTACACCATCAAAGGCGTACAGAAGCTCCTGCGCGAAGGTGGGGGCAAGCTTGAGCCCGCCCCGGCGCCGGAGGCCGCGCCAAACGCCGCCGGCGGCGATCAAGCCCTGAAGGGCGAACTTGAAGGCGTGGTCAGCGAACTGGAAGACATCCGCTCCCTGCTCCGCGGCGCCAAGGCTTAAACGGGACTGAATTTTCAACCTTTCCTTCACCGCCTAAATGCCCGGCCTAAATGTTTGCCGGAAATGGACGCCGTCAGTATAGTGCGCCGGTCCCGGGCCCGAGCCCGGCCGGGACATGGACGGAGCGTGGCGCAGCTTGGTAGCGCACTACACTGGGGGTGTAGGGGTCGCGGGTTCAAATCCCGCCGCTCCGACCATTATTTCAAATGGTTAGCGTAAATCAGCTCGCCCTTCTCTTCTTATAGCAACCTACAAGCAACCACACAGGGCTTACTTAGAGCCTTTGGGCCCCGGTGTAGCAAGAAACGCCTAGATGCGCGTCAGCGGGCCAAAAAAAACGGCCCAGGATCGGGAATACGGGCTTTGATCCCCCCGCCGGCGCCTCACATAGCCTATTAGGCGCCATCCCCGTCGCACGCACATCGTTTTGGTAGTACCCTTGGGGGGATGTGAAGGAAGGGGGTATGGGAAAAGCAGTTATTGTCGCGGCGCCGGTGTTTCTGGTCGTCCCGAGCGCCACAAATGCGAACCAAAAAGTCGTCGCCGCCATAAAACAGAAATGCATCTTGCAAATGCAGACGATGTTCATTGACGGTCGGCCTTACTTTGAGAAGATGAAGACCTCTCGCGAGGTGTTTGAACGCGGATAACCCGAAGAGGATGGTCCTTCGGAACCCGCTCCTCCAGATTCATGTAGCTGAAAAGGCTGCCGCTGCTTTGATCTCGACCGCGCATACGATCCTCCATCATTTGATGGAATCACAGAATCACGTCAGGACGATAAATGCGTGGAGTTTTTCAGCAGCCTGTTAGGGCTTATTTCTACAACCGCACGGTGCCGTTCGGATCGGAAGACGGGCGCGTCTCCATCGCCTTCGACCTGCTGGCCCGGGACTGAGAACGCCCGTCCCGGGAACGGGATCAGTGGCGGGCATACGTATAGGGCCAAACGATCTTCGTATCGGCGGGGATGGTTTGGCCGTCTTCGAGCATGACGGAAATGGGAACCCGTTTCTCCGCCTCCGGCAGCGCCTTCATGGAATAAGAGTCGAAGGGAGACTTGTTCCGGTAAAGCGCGTTGGGGTCCATCCATTGGCCATCCACGGGGATGATTTTGCGGCGGCCGGCGAAGTAGAGGGGGGTGGCGCTGTACCAGATGGTAAAATGAATGGCCGGCCGGCGATGCGTGCTTTGTTGGCCCGTTCGGTCGATTCCCGAATTTCCCGTTGGGCCGAGGACCTCGCCTATGCGCACACGCTGGCCGACTTCGTGCTCCGGCATTTTATCGAAGTGAGCGTACTGGGTATAGACCCAGAGCGGAATGCCGGTGTCTTCGGGGCTGTGGCGGAGGATCATCTCCATGCCGCGAAAGCTTTCTTTACCACGTTTTATGCTGACCACCGTCCCGGCCGCCACCGCGATCATGGGTGTTCCCCACGGCGCCGGCATGTCGATGCCGCCATGGTAGTTCACCCTGCTTCGAATAGGTGAATAATAGATGGCCCATTCTTCGTCGATGTCGCGGCATTCCAGACCGTCCGGGAAGCGGGGCCGCAACCTCGTTTCGAAGAGGCCCCGTTTGACGGCGAGCTTGATGCCGCACTTCCGCGAACGCCCGATGGCACAACGGGTTTCCTTATCGAGTTTGTCAAGCGTCGTTTGGCCCTCGAGCATCGCCGGGCTCTGCTCCGTCGCCTCGTTTGACTCCTTTTTCGCCGAGTCGCCGCCTTTTTTCCTGCCGCGTTTGCCTTGGCCCCGCTGGGCCAGCTCCAGTGCCGGCGTATCGGCAATCGAGAAGGTACCGTTGCCTGGCGTTCCATTCGACACGCCCAGGAACAAAGCGGGGACGCCGGCAACGGCTGAGCCATCAACGCCCAGCAAGCACACCACAGCGATAAGAAGGGCGGTTTTTTAGGTTTTCATATTCGTTTTCCCGTTGCCCAATCCACCATCTTCACTTCTTTATCCGACATTTCCCAGATAACCTTCAAATTCATGGCGATGGTACCCAAATTGCACCGTCGCTGGAATCGTTTTTCCTCCGCAGCCATTCGACAGTCCAATTTTGGTGAGCTGGCGGTGTTTAAAGGCGAAAAAAGTTGAAAGTATGAATCCCGTTCCGGTTTGGGTTATGATGGCCAGCCCTTGGCTAGGTCCACCGGAAGAATCCCCCGGATCCCCTCACCAGACAGGAGAAACTGTCAATGATCCGCCCAATTTTCACCCTATCGATACTGGCTTTCGCTTTTTA
>PTLK01000103.1 GCA_002938075.1 Alphaproteobacteria bacterium MarineAlpha3_Bin3 | reverse complement strand
GGCAACGCCACCAACACGGCCGAAAACGCCCTCGAGACCATGGTCTGGATGCGGGCCCGGGAATACCGTTCCCTGCGTCTGGTCACCGCCGCCTACCATATGCCCCGGAGCCTGTTGGAATTCCGCCACGCCATGCCGGCCGTCACCCTGGTGCCGCATCCGGTGTTTCCCGAAAACGTCAAACAGGACCGCTGGTGGGCGTGGCCGGGGACGGGCAGCCTGATGGCAAGCGAATACAACAAATTCCTTTTCGCCTGGTCGCGCTATTGGGCCGGGCGGATTTTCGATAAAACCGGGCCCGGCGCCGGCCCCCAGAGCCCCCCCGAAAAATCCTGATCCCGGCATGACCATCATCCGATCCGTTCTGTTCAATACGTACTTTCTGTTTTTTCACCTTTTCCTGGTGGTCGGAATGCTGGTGCTTCTGCCTTTTCCCCGGAGCTGGATGCAGAGAACGGTCCGCCTTTGGACCAACGTCCTGGGGGCGGGGCTGAAGCTGATCGTCGGTCTGGATATCGAGGTCCGCGGCTTCGAAAACCTGCCCCAGGGCGCCGCCGTCATTGCCTGCAAGCATCTATCGGCTTGGGACACCTTCGTTTTTTACCGGCTGGCAAGGGACCCCAACTATATCCTCAAGAAGGAGCTGATGGAAATGCCCGTTTGGGGGTGGCACGCCCGCAAATGCGGCGCCATTTCCGTCGACCGCGACGGCGGCGCCGGCGCCCTCAAACAGATGGTGCGTGACGTCGAAGACCGGTTATCGAAGGACCGCCAGGTGATCATCTTTCCCGAAGGCACCCGCGCCCAGCCCGGAACCCGTCACCCCTACCTGCCGGGAATCGCCGCCGTCTATGCCAGAACCAAGGCGCCGGTGGTGCCGGTGGCGTTGAATTCGGGGCTGTTCTGGGGGCGGCGCAGTTTCAACAAAAAACCCGGCGTGATTACCATCGAATTCCTGGAACCGATGCCCCAGGGCCTCGACCGCCGCCGGTTCATGGACGAACTGGAAAAGAGAATCGAGACCGCCACCGATGCCCTGATCGCCGAGGCCCATTCGCGTTTCCCCGATACCGTCGAAGAGCCCGCCGGGCCTTCCTGACCCCCCTGCCGCCGCCGTTCGAGGGACAAGGAACGGGTTTCGGAAACGAAGCCCTTGCTGGACCATGGGGGTTGTCTGCTACATTCGGGCAATGAATGTCTGCAATGCCTTCCCCGGAACCGCGAACCGTCCCGCACCGGCCTTTTCAAGGACCGCCGGGCGGTCGACGGCCGGTGGGGCAACGGGGGACCACAGTCCTTGAGCTTCCTTGAATCACTGCTGGGCCTGGACCTGGTGCCGCTGGCCATGGTCATCCTCATCGACATCGCCATGTCGGGGGACAATGCCATCATCATCGGCCTCGCCGCCGCCGGGCTTCCGGCCGAACAGCGCCGCAAGGCCATTTTCTACGGCGTCATGGCGGCCGCCGTCATCCGTATCGTGTTCGCCGTCACGGTGGTGTATCTGCTGGCCATTATCGGGCTTTTGCTGGCCGGCGGATTGCTGTTGCTGTGGGTGTGCTGGCACATGTGGAAGGATTTGCGCCGCGATTCCACTCAAGTCCCGGAAGACGAAACCGCCGCCGAGGGCAAGCCGACGAAGACCCTAAGACAGGCGATGACCACCATCATCATTGCCGACGTTTCGATGTCGCTCGACAACGTGCTGGCGGTGGCCGGCGCGGCCAGGGAAAACGTCGCCGTGCTGGTCTTCGGGCTTGCGCTTTCGGTGGCGCTGATGGGGTTCGCCGCCAATTACCTCGCCAAGCTGCTGGAAAGGCACAAATGGATCGGCTATCTGGGGCTGGTGATCATCGCCTATGTGGCCGCCGATATGATCTGGCGCGGCAGCCTGGAAATCCAAGCACGAATATTGTCCTGACTGGCCGCAGTCCGGCGCTTCGCCGGACTGCGGCTCCGGGGTTTTCGGGGTCCTGTTCGGTTGGGGCCAATCTTGTCCGGCGCCTTGACAGCCAACCGCCGCCGGCATATATTCATCATTTGTTCCAATGCGGTTTTGGCTGGCCGTGACACCATTCGGCCGCTGGTTGAACAACTAACACTTTATATATCAATGGGTTAAGGGTGAATTTGCCAACCGTCCGGCGGCTTTCGCCACCCGCCCCCGGCTTTTGTGGACAAATCTGACGCAAGGGCTGTGAATAACGGGCATAAGTCCTCGAATTTAAAGCGTTTCCAGGGTTTGAATAGGCGATCAAAAGTGAATAGAATAGTGGAAACATAACCAGAACTTATGTTGACCCCGGCCGTTTCCGGGGCCAAGATTAACGGCGAACCGTTCCCGGGCTCCCGGTTATCGCCGTGTCGCCGGGGACGGCATGCGGAATTTTTAAATGACCAAGCCTGCCCATATATCCCAGCAGATCTGGGAGATGAAGTACCGCCTCAAGGGCGCCGACGGCCGGCCCGTGGACAAGACCATGGCCGACAGTTGGCGCCGGGTGGCGCGCGCCCTGGCCGGACCTGAACAGGATTCCAGCCCGTGGGAGCAGCGCTTCTTCGAGGCCATGGAGGACTTCCGTTTCCTGCCCGCCGGCCGCATCCTGGCCGGCGCCGGGGCCGATCGCCGGGTGACGCTGTTCAACTGTTTCGTCATGGGCGACATCCCCGATGACATGACCGGCATCTTCGAGCACCTGAAGGAAGCGGCGCTGACCATGCAGCAGGGCGGCGGCATCGGCTACGACTTCTCGTCGCTGCGGCCCAAGGGCGCGCGCGTGAACCGCGTCGGCGCCGATGCCTCCGGGCCCTTGAGCTTCATGGACGTCTGGGACTCCATGTGCCGCACCATCATGAGCGCCGGGTCGCGGCGCGGCGCCATGATGGGGGTGTTGGCCTGCGACCACCCCGACATCGAGGCCTTCATCGAGGCCAAGCGCGAACCGGGGCGGCTGCGCATGTTCAACCTGTCGGTGCTGATTACCGACGCCTTCATGCAGGCAGTCCGCGAGGACGCGGCGTGGGAGCTGAAATTCGACGGCGTTACGAATAAGAGCCTGCCGGCGCGCGAGCTGTGGGAAACCATCATGCGTTCCACCTACGCCTATGCCGAGCCGGGGGTGGTATTCATCGACCGCATCAACGCCACCAACAACCTGCATTACTGCGAGACCATCCACGCTACCAATCCGTGCGGTGAACAGCCGCTGCCGCCCTACGGCGCGTGCCTTCTGGGTTCGGTCAACCTGGCGCGGCTGGTTGCCGATCCGTTCACCGACAAGGCGCGGCTCGACCTCGGGGCCCTGGAAGACCTGGTGACGATGGCGGTCAGGATGCTGGACAACGCCATCGACGTTTCCAACTTCCCGTTGCCCGCCCAGAGCCATGAAGCCAAGGCCAAGCGCCGCTTAGGCCTCGGCGTGACCGGGCTGGCGGACGCGCTAATCATGTGCGGGGCGCGCTATGGCGGCGGCAAGGCGGTGAAGCTGATCGAGAACTGGATGCGCGCCCATCAGCGCGCCGCCTATCTAGCGTCGGTGGAACTGGCCCGCGAAAAGGGGTCGTTTCCGCTCTATGACAAGGAAAAGTACTTAGGGGGAGAAACGGTGGCGAAATTGGACCAGGACGTCCGCGACGCCATCGCCGAACACGGCATCCGCAACGCGTTGCTGACCTCGATCGCGCCGACGGGGACCATTTCACTGCTAGCCGGCAACGTTTCGTCCGGGCTGGAGCCGGTGTTTAGCTTCAAATATACGCGCCGGGTGATGATGTCCGACGGCGCGCGGCGCGAGGAAGATGTCACCGATTACACCTATCACCTCTTCCGCCGCCAGTTCGGCGACGAGGCACCGTTAACCGACGCCTTCGTCGACGCGCAAGGGCTGTCGCCCAACGACCATTTGGTGATGCAGGCGGCGGTGCAGAAATACATCGACTCCTCGATCTCGAAGACCATCAACTGCCCCGAAGACATAACCTTCGACGCCTTCAAGGACATCTACGCCCAGGCCTTCGATTTGGGCTGCAAGGGCTGCACCACCTATCGGCCGAACGAGATCACCGGCGCCATTCTGGAAGTCAAGGATGCGGACAAAGCCAGCGCCAAGGACGGAGGGAACCCGGCGCAGCCCGAGCTGCCGCTGGAAAAGCCTTCCGTCAGCGCCAAGCCCAAGGACTTAGGCGATGCCGGCGCCATCACCCACCTGTTCCAGCCCCTCGATCGGCCCGAGAACCTGGAGGGCAAGACCTACAAGGTCCGCTGGCCGGAAAGCGACCACGCCCTATACATCACCCTGAACGACATCATCGACGACCAGGGCCGCACGCGGCCGTTCGAGATTTTCATCAATTCCAAGAACACCGAACACTATGCCTGGACGGTCGCCTTGACGCGCATGATCTCGGCAGTGTTCCGGCGCGGCGGCGACGTGTCGTTCGTGGTCGATGAGCTGAAGGCCGTATTCGACCCCCGCGGCGGCCAGTGGATGGGCGGGCGCTACGTGCCGTCGCTACTGGCGGCCATCGGCGAGGTCATCGAACAGCATATGATCCTCACCGGGTTCCTGGCCCGGTACGGGACCCCTATCGGCGACGAGCAGGCGAAGCCGCTGAAAATTCAGGCCATGGGCGGGGCCGAAGGCGGCGATGGGCCGTCCCTAAGCGCCGTTCCCTTCCGGCAATGCCCGAAATGCGGCCAGGCCAGCCTGGTCCACGAGGAAGGCTGCGACAACTGCAAATCGTGCGGTTATTCGAAATGCGCTTAGGGCTTAGACCTCCGCTTCCTCCGCCTGCCTGACCAGCCGGTGCAAAGGCCCGTCCGCGATGCTGAGTTCGTCGAGGTGGTGGACAAGGTTCTGGACGTAATCCAGGCACGTGCCCATCTTACCCCGGCCCTGGAGGATCAACTTAACGATTTCGGCCTCGGAAAGGCGGCTGACGAATTTCTCGTGGCCGCGGTCGGCGACGAAGGCATAGGCCCGGACCCCGCCCTTCGACAGCGCCACTGGCAGCCACTTGGCCACGTAGACCCGGTTGACCAATTCGCGCTCGTGCAGATAGGCGATGACTTCGTCGGCGTCCTTGTCGGCGACCTTCATCGCTTGGCCCCGGCACGAACCGCCCCGGTCCAGCCCCAGGACCAGCCCCGGCCGTTCCCAGGTGCCCCGGTATTCGGTCGAATAAATGCACAGCGAACGGTGATAGCCGCGCAGCAGCGCCGGGGCGGCCTCGGTGAACGGGAAGTTGGGCCGCCACATCAGCGACCCGTAGCCGAAAATCCAGATATCGCCTTCAGGACGATCCATGTAAAAGTCTCCTGGCGGAAACAAAGACCATGGCGGTGAAAAAGCAAACAGATATTTCACCTGCCGCCGACGCCCCGCCGCCGAACGGGTTCGGCAAGCGGGGGTTGACGGCCTTGGCCGTGGCTGCCGCCGTCGCCCTGGTTTACGGCGGCTATTGGTCGTTCCTGGCCGCGCAGGTGAGAACCGGGGTCGAACAGTGGTTCGCCGAACGAACATTGCAAGGCCTCGAGGCCGGTTATGCATCCCTTCGGGTCGGCGGGTTCCCGTTCCGACTCGTGGCGGTGATCGAGGCCCCTCGGCTGGCGGCGCCGCATGGGCTTAAACCGTGGTCGTGGAAAGGCCCGGCGCTGGTGCTCAAGGCCCGGCCGTGGCGTTTGACGCGGGTCAGGCTTTCGGCCCCCGGCCGCCACCATTTTACGGTTATCCGGAGGGGCGGCCTGGCCGCCTTCACCGTCGAGGCCGGGAAATTGGAGTTGAAGCTCAAGCACCGGGGAGAGGGAACCGGGCGCGCCATGCTGTCGGTCAGGGAGGTAACGCTTAGGGACGCCTCTGAAAAAGCCGTTGCCGGGGTGGCCGCCGCCGATTTCATCGTCGAAAGGCCGGGCCGGGCGGATGACGGCGGCCCAGGGAGGACTGCTCCGGCCCTGGATTTTATGGCCCAAGCGGAGGGGGTCTCCTATCCGGCGGCGCCGGTCCGGGGCCTGGGGCGGACGACAGCGCGGTTGGTCGCGCGGGTGTCGGTGACGGGGCAGGCCAATGATGCTCCCGAGGCCATGGCCCGGTGGCGGGATTCGGGCGGCACGCTGGAGGTCAAACGCTTCACCCTCAACCACGGTCCATTGGCGCTCGACGGCGACGGCACGCTGGCGATCGACAACCGCATGCGCCCCATCGGCGCTTTTACGCTCCGGGTCAAGGGGTTCGAGGAAGCGCTCGACCGGCTCGCCGGCGCCGGCATCATCAAGCCCCATCCGGCGGCGTTGGCGAAAACGGTAATGAAGGCGCTGGCGCGAAAACAAGGCATGCCCGGGGCTGAGGAGCTCAAGGTCCCGCTCAGCCTTCAGGACGGCTGGCTTTATGTGGGGCCGGTGGCGCTGGCCAAACTGCCCCCGATCCGCTGGCCTTGATATGGGCCACAAGGACCGGGCCTCTTACCGGCCGATGATGCATTGGCCGCGGTTTCTGATATGATGGAAAGTCATGGTTAGCATGAACCCCAGCCCGGTCCGCTTCGTGTTGGCGGGTCTTTGCCTGCTCGCCGTTCTCGCGGCCGCTTCCGTTCGGGCCGACGGAACCCCGGCGCCCGAGGTCCGGAATTCGCCTTATCTCGCCGGGCAGTTGTTGGTCGCGTCGCCGCGGATCGGCGATCCCCGCTTCGCCCGCACGGTGATCTACATGGTGTCCCACGACAAGGACGGCGCCTTGGGCCTGGTGGTCAATAAGGCCTACGGCTCGGGCCCGATGGAGAAATTCCTGAAGGGCTTAGACATCGACCCCGGCCAGCTCAAGGGCGACATCCGCCTTCATTACGGCGGCCCGGTGGAACCGGGCGCCGGGTTCGTGCTCCATACCGCCGATTTCCATGGGCCGGGCACCCGCGTCGTCAACGTCACCATAGCCCTGACCACGGAAATGAGCGTGTTCAAGGCCATCGTCGAGGGCCACGGCCCCCGCCA
>PTLK01000102.1 GCA_002938075.1 Alphaproteobacteria bacterium MarineAlpha3_Bin3 | reverse complement strand
CATGTCGTTTAAGGTTGCCCGGCTGGAGTTCACATCAAGGGAGGAGACCAATGACTATCTGCATCAGGGTCCGTGTTCCCAACGTCGAACTCTTCGTCATGGGCGCCGACGGGCCCACGGCGATCTCGTCCAATGACCTATTCGGCGCCAAGTTTGTGGCCTTGTTCGGCCTGCCCGGCACCTTCACCAAGACCTGCTCGGCCAAGCACCTGCCGGGCTTCGTCAACAACGCCGAGGCCTTGAAGGCCAAGGGCGTGGGTGAGATCATATGCCTTACCGTCAACGACGCCTGGGTGATGAATGCCTGGGGCGAGAGCCAGAATGCCGAGGGCCACGTCGCCATAGTCGGCGACGGCGGCCTCAACTTCACCCGCTGGGCCGGCCTCGAGATCGACTTGAGCGTCAAGGGCTACGGGCAGCGTTGCAAGCGGTTCTCCGCCCTCCTCGACGACGGCGTCGTCACCCATCTGCATTTCGAGGACGGCGGCTTCGGCGAGACCAGCGCCGAGACCCTGCTCGGCGATCTATAGTCCTCAATTTGTTAATTCCATGCCGGTGTATTGGGGGCGTTTTGGGAGCGTTTTGGGGGTGGCGTTGAAAAAAATCAACCCCCATCCCGCCCTTGGCGTATAACTGGGCGTATAAGATGCCGGCGTCTCGGGTGAGGCGTCCTTGATCGACGAGGTTTCCGCGTGACCAAACAAATGGCCGCCAGGGCCGAAAAATTCCCGGGCCGACTCGGCGCCAGCGCACGGGGCCGCGCCGGTTCTCCGGCGCCCCGGTTCCGTATCGCCGATTACGCGGTGCTGTTGAAGCCCCGGGTGATGTCGCTGGTGGTGTTCACCGCCATCACCGGCCTTTTGCTGGCCCCCAACCCGCCCGGCAGCCTAAGCCCCCTGACCGGCTTTTTCGCCATCCTCTGCATCGCGCTCGGCGCCGGCGCGTCGGGCGCCATCAACATGTGGTACGACCGCGACATCGACCTGCACATGGGGCGGACCATGAACCGGCCCCTCCCGGCCGGGCGGCTGCAGCCGAAGGAAGCGCTGATCTTCGGCATCGCGCTCGCTGCCGGTTCGGTGACCACGATGGCGGTGCTGGTCAATACCGTCGCGGCGTCGCTGCTGGCGCTGACGATCCTCTATTACGTCTTTATCTATACCGTATGGCTGAAACGGCGCACGCCGCAGAACATCGTCATCGGCGGCGCCTCGGGGGCATTGCCGCCGGTGATCGGCTGGGCCGCCGCCACCGGCGACGTCGGCTTGGGCGCGGTGGTCTTGTTCACCATCATCTTCCTGTGGACGCCGCCCCATTCGTGGGCGCTGGCGCTGTTTCGGAAAGGCGATTACGAGGCCGCCGGCGTGCCGATGCTGCCGGTGGTCGCCGGTGTCCGCGAAACCAAGCGCCAGATGCTTCTCTATACGGTGGCGCTGGTGCCGGTGACGCTGCTGCCAGTGGTGGTCGGCATATCGGGCGCTTTTTACGCCTCGGCGGCGGCGTTTCTGGGCTTCTTCTTCGCCTACCATATGTGGCAAGTGTGGAAGGACGAGGACGGCACCGCCACCAGGCCGATGTTTTTCTTTTCCATCGTCTATCTGTTTTTGATCTTCATGGCGATGCTCGTCGACCGGCTGATGTTCTTGCCGATGTTTAAGTTCTAAGGCCCGTCAAGTTTGAATGGAATCATTCGGACTTGACGGGCCCTGGTTGCGGCGGATGCCGCAACCCGCCGTGAAGCGTGCGTGAGCCCCAGTGGGAACAAGAATGGGCGCGTGAACGCCGTTTGATCGCGCCGGATCGCGATCAAACTGGATAGACTCTAAGGCCCGCCCTTCAGGCATCTCTTCAGCGACCGCGCCAGCCCCCGCATCAGATCCGCGTAAAGCCCCGGCCCCGGCGTCAGGCCGGCGCCCAGGGGATCGAGGATTCCGATCCGGGCTTTCGTGCCCTCGATCAGGGTCCTGGCCAGCGCCGGTTCGAACTCGGGCTCGGTGAACACGCAGGGGATTTTTCCGGTCCTGATCAAGCGCCGCAGGGCCGAAATCCGTTTCGCCCCCGGCGGGCGGGCGGCGGCGACGGCAACCGCGCCGGCCGAACGAAGGCCGAAGCGGTCCTCAAAATACCCGAAGGCGTCATGGAAGGTCAGGTACGAGACCCCGGTCACCGGTTCGAGGGTTTGGCTGATCTTCGCTTCCAACTCACCCAGCCGGGCCAGCAGGGCGGCCCCGTTGCGGCGGTAGAGAGCGGCGTTGGCGGGATCGGCGTTGGCCAGGACGATGACCATGATCCGGGTCATGGCGGCGGCGTTGCGGGGGTCGAGCCAGACGTGCGGGTCGGTCCCGCCCGCGTCCCTGAAGCGCCGCGTCTTGACGCCCTCGGCGGTCGCCAGTTCGACCGCCATGACGCGCCGGGGCAACGCCGACAGGGGCTTGACCAGGAACCTTTCCAGCCCCGGCCCGACCCAGAACACCACTTGCGCCTCGGCCAGCGCCCAGGCGGCGGACGGCTTCAGGGCATAGGCGTGGGGTGAGCTTCCCCCCGCCACCAGCAGCCGGGGCCAGCCTGCGCCTTCCATGACCGCGGCCAGCAGTGAATGCACCGGCGCGATCGAGGCCACCGCCTTGATGCCTTCGGCCCGCACCGGCGGCGCCATCGAGAAATGGGCAATAACGGCGGCAACGAGGAAAGCGCCGATGAAATCCCTGAATTTCGCCATGCCCCACTGTCCCGGTTTGGCCGCCGATGGTCAATTGCCGAAACCGGAGCCAGGCCCTATATGTGAAGCCATGAGCGAAACGCCCTATCAACAACTCGAACGGCGCTTCAAGCGCTTATCCGCCCTCGGCGAGGTGCAAGCGGTGCTGCACTGGGACATGGCGGCAATGATGCCCCGCGGCGGCGGCGAGGCGCGGGCCGGGCAACTGGCCGAGCTGAAGGCGGTCAGGCACGGTTTGCTGACGGCGCCCGAGACCGGCGAGCTGTTGGACGCCGCCGAGGACGCGGACGGGTTGAAGGGTTGGCAGCCGGCCAACCTGCGCGAAATGCGCCGCCTGTGGACCAAGGCGACGGCGCTGCCCGAGGGCCTGGTGGTCGCCTTGTCGAAGGCCTGCTCGGCGTGCGAGATGGTGTGGCGGACGGCCCGGCCCGAGGCCGACTTCGCGGCCGTGAAACAGACCCTCGAGGAAGTCCTGGCCCTGACCCGCGAAGCCGCCGCCGCGAAAGCCGAAAAACTGGGGCTGTCGCTTTACGACGCCCTGTTGGACGATTACGAGCCCAGCGGGCGGACGGCCGACATCGACCCGGTATTCGCCGAGCTCGAGGATTTCCTTCCCGGCCTGCTCTCCGACGCGCTCGACGCCCAGGCGGCACAGCCCAAGGCCATCCTCCCCGAAGGCCCGTTCCCGGAAGAAAAGCAAAAGGCCCTGGGCGTCCGGTTGATGGAGGCGCTGGGCTTCGATTTCGACCACGGGCGGCTCGATATCAGCCTGCATCCCTTTTGCGGCGGCACGCCCGACGACGTCCGCATCACGACGCGCTACGACGAGGCCGATTTCACCTCCAGCCTGATGGGTGTACTGCACGAAACCGGCCACGCGCTTTACGAACGCGGCCTGCCGAAACAATGGCGCGGACAGCCGGTCGGCGAGGCGCTGGGCATGAGCATCCACGAAAGCCAGTCGCTGCTGGTCGAGATGCAGGTGTGCCGGTCCCGGGCTTTCCTCGGCTACGCGGCGCCCTTGATGCGCGAAGCCTTCGCCGCGGAATCGAAAGACGGGGACCCGGCGTGGGGGCCCGAAAACCTTTACCGCCTCTATACCCGCGTCAAGCCCGGCTTCATCCGCGTCGACGCCGACGAGGTCACCTATCCGCTGCACGTGATCGTGCGCTATCGGCTGGAGAAGGCGATGATCGAAGGCGATATGGAAATCGCCGATCTGCCGGCCGCCTGGAACGACGGCTTCAAGGAGCTTCTCGGCCTGACGCCTTCCACCGACCGCGAGGGTTGTTTGCAGGACCTGCACTGGTTCGATGGCGCCTGGGGTTATTTCCCGACCTATACCTTGGGTGCGATGACGGCGGTGCAATTGTTCGAGGCGGCGAAAAAGGCCGTGCCCGAGATCGAGCCCGCCATCGCCAAGGGCGATTTCAAGCCCTTGTTCGGCTGGCTCAAGACCCACGTCCACACCAAGGGCTCGCTGTTGACGGCCAATGAATTGCTTATCGAGGCCACTGGTAAGCCCTTGGACCCGAAAATCTTCAAGGCCCATCTGAAGGCGCGATATCTGGGTTAAAGGGGAGGTTGAGGACGGGGGGGCTGGGGGTTACGCTAGCCATCTTCCGAGACGGAGGAACGGCCTGTGAAGTACATCTCGACCCGGGGCGACGCTCCGGTCCTCGCCTTCGACGACGTGCTGCTGTCGGGCCTGGCGTCCGACGGCGGCCTTTACGTGCCCGAGGAATGGCCGCGATTTTCGGCCGCCGACATCGCCTCGTTCGGAGGCCTGCCCTATCCCGAACTGGCGCTCCGCGTGATCCGGCCCTTTATCGGCGGCACCCTCGACGACGGCGCCCTGGCCGGGATCATCGACGGCGCGTATGCGAATTTCGACACCCCGGAAATCGCCCCGCTGAAGGAAATTGGCAAGGGCGAATGGCTGCTGGAGCTGTTCCACGGGCCGACGCTGGCCTTCAAGGACCTGGCCATGCAGTTCCTCGGCCCGGTCTTCGACCACGTGCTGAAGGCCCGGGGCGAATGGGTGACCATCGTCGGCGCCACGTCGGGCGATACCGGCTCGGCCGCCATCGAGGCCTGCCGCGACCGCGCCGCCATCGAGATCTTCATCCTCCACCCGCGGGGAAGGATTTCCGACGTCCAGCGCCGCCAGATGACCACCGTTCCATCCGCTAACGTCCACAACATCGCCATCGAAGGCACCTTCGACGACTGCCAGGACCTGGTGAAGGCGATGTTCAACGACAAGCCCTTCCGCCGGCGCTGGCGCCTCGGCGCCGTCAACTCCATCAACTGGGTCCGGATCATGGCCCAGGTCGTCTATTACTTCTGGGCTGCGGTCCGCGTGGGGGCGCCGAAAACACCCGTCTCCTTCGCCGTGCCGACGGGCAATTTCGGCAACGTCTTCGCCGGCTACGGGGCGCGCCAGATGGGCCTCGACGTCGATCAGTTGGTGGTCGGGTCCAACCGCAACGACATCCTGACGCGGTTCTTCGAGACCGGGACCATGAGCCGCGGCGAGGTGCATCCGACCCTCAGCCCGTCGATGGACATCCAGGTATCGTCGAACTTCGAGCGCCTGCTGTTCGACCTCGAAGGCCGCGACGGCGGCCGCGTCGCCGAGGTCATGGCCGGGTTCGGCGAAAGCGGGCAGTTGGCCATCGACGATAAGGCGCTGGAAGCGGCGCAAACGGTTTTCTACGGGGCGCGCTTCGACGACGAGGAGACCAAGGAAACCATCGAGGCCGTTTACCAGGAATCCGGCGAGCTGGTCGATCCCCATACCGCCGTCGGGATCGCCGCCGCCCGTGCCCAGCGCCGCGACAGCACCGTCTCCATGGTCGCCCTGGCGACCGCCCATCCGGCCAAGTTCCCCGAAGCGGTCAAGGACGCCACCGGCGTCGCGCCGGCGCTGCCGGAACGCCTGGCCGATTTGTCGGAGCGCCAGGAACGGTGCGAAGTGCTGGCCAACAACCTGAAGACGGTCCAGGATTACGTCGCCGCAAACGCCGGCCAAGGAGCACGGTCTTGAGCATCGAGGTCACCAAATTATCCAACGGCCTTCGCGTCGTCTCCGATTTCATGGATACGGTCGAGTCCGTATCGCTGGGCGCCTGGGTCGAGGTCGGCACCCGTGACGAGGCGGCCACAATCAACGGCATGTCGCATTTGCTCGAGCACATGGCCTTCAAGGGCACCGAACGCCGGAGCGCCGTCGGCATCGTCGAGGAGATTGAGGCCGTCGGCGGCCACCTCAACGCCTATACGGCCCGCGAGCACACCGCGTACTACGCCAAGATTCTCAAGCAAGACCTGGAACTGGCCGTCGATATCATCGCCGACATCCTGCAGCATTCGGTGATGGACGAGGGGGAACTGGCCCGCGAACAGGGCGTCATCGTCCAGGAAATCAACCAGTCCCACGACACCCCCGACGACGTGGTCTTCGATTTCTTCCAGGAAACCGCCTTCCCCGAACAGGCCCTCGGCCGCCCGGTGCTGGGTTCGGCGGCGCTGGTCCGGGGTATGAACCGCGACGCCATCCTCGGCTACATGAAGGACCATTATTCGGCGCCCCGGATCGTCTTCGCGGCGGCCGGCAACCTCGACCACGGGCGTCTCGTGCGGCTGGTCCAGGACGCCTTCGACGCCCTCCCCGAGCCCGTCGATGGCACCCGCGAGCCGGCCCGCTACGTCGGCGGCGCCAACCGCCAGCCCCGGGACCTGGAACAGGCCCACGTTTTACTGGGCATGAAAGGCATCGCCTTCGAGGACGAGGATTTCCACGCCGCCTCGATGTTCTCAACGCTGTTGGGCGGCGGCATGTCGTCGAGATTGTTTCAGGAAGTGCGTGAAAAGCGGGGGCTCGCCTATTCCATCTATTCGTACCTATCGAGCTACACCGATGGCGGGCTGTTCGGCGTCTATGCCGGCACCGGCAAGGACAACATCGGCGACCTCGTGCCGCTGGTGTTCAGCGAAATCGGCAAGCTGGCGGACGGTGCCGGGGGGGGCGAAGACGCCGAGATCGCCCGCGCCCGGGCCCAGATCAAGGCCGGCATCCTGATGTCATTGGAAAGCACGGCGGCCCGGTGCGAGAAACTGGCGCGGCAAATGATCGTCTTCAAACGTCCGATTCCGATCGACGAGACCATCACCCGGATCGACGCCGTCGATGGGGCCGCCATCCGCCGCGTCGCCGAAAGGTTGCTTTCGGAGCGTCCGACCATAACCGCCCTCGGCCCGGTCCCGGACCTGGAAGACCTGGAAAAACTCGCTGCCGCACCCTCTTAAGATCCCCTAGCCGCCCTTGTCCTTCGCCGC
>PTLK01000101.1 GCA_002938075.1 Alphaproteobacteria bacterium MarineAlpha3_Bin3 | reverse complement strand
GAAATCTATGAGCAGAAAAGACCCGGCGGAGAAAGCCATTCGCGACATTCGCCGCAAGACACGCAAGCGCTATTCGGCGGAAGAGAAGATCCGGATCGTATTGTCGGGCCTCCGGCGTCAAGCAGGCCGCCGACCGGCTGGTCGAGGGCGTCGGTCTAATTGTCGAACAAATCACCGAAGACGCCGAAATAATGATCGCCTGGGTCAACGCCGAGGCCCAATCGGCGAGCGAAAAGCTGACTGCCGATGCGGAGACCGCGGTTTCCCTGCTCAGGAAAAATGCGGCCAAGGCGGCGGCCCAGCTTCTTGACGAAGCCCAGGTCCACAAGGATTCCAAAAGCGCCGCCCTGGCGGCCGAAAAAATCATCAAGAAGGCGGAGACAACCTCGGCCGGAATCACCCGAAAGGCCACGGGGGCGGTCGCCAGGATCGCAAATCAGGCGGAAGCCGGCGCCGCCAAGTTCCGAGAGGTGGCCGAGAACGCAACCCAGGACCTGGCCAAGGCCGGAAACGAGGCGGTCCGGAAACTGGTCCAGGCGGGAAAGGATGCGACCGCCTATTTCACCGCTTCCGGCAAGAATGGAGACCCGGACGACACCGCCTACCGGGAAGCCCGGGCCGCCGCCGCCAAGGTCTTCAAGGCGCTGACCAAGGCCGTGGAAACGGTTAACAAGGCGGCCGAGGAAGCGGCCGAGACACTCCTGGAAATCGCCGAGGAGGTGGTGGCTTCGGTGCGCAAGACCGCCGACGAAGCCCAGGCCTCGATCGAAAAGGCCATTGAAGAGGCCGGAGAAAGCGTCCTCGAAGCTGCCGAATAGGCGATTGCCCTCATACTCAGCGAAGACGAGGGGAAAATTTTTGACCTCGAACCGCTACAGGAAAAATGGGCCTGGCGGGCATGACCGCCCCTCCCTTGGGCCGGTGCCCGGGCATGGCGGTGGGGTCCGTTTAAAACGCAGGCCGGGCTTTAAGCGGCGTCGCTGACGCGCACGCCGGCGCCTTCCAGCAGCATCACCTTGTTCAACAGCTTGACGCAGGCGTAGACCGACTCGATGGCGGGGGCCGGCGTCTCCGTCATTTTTCCCAGTTCCAGGATGGCGCCGATCAGGGCTTCGGTTTCCAGGGACCGGCCGGCTTCCACGTCCTGCAGCATCGAGGTCTTGTGGGCGCCGACGCTTTCGGCGCTGGCGATCCGTTTTTCGATGGTGTGGCGGAAGGTGATGCCAAGCTTCTCGGCGATGGCCTGGGCCTCGGCCATCATGGTCTCGGCCAGCTTGCGGGTTTCCCGGAACTGGCAGATGTTGACCAGAGTTGCATGGGTCAAGGCGCTGATCGGATTGAACGACAGGTTGCCCCAGGCCTTGAGCCAGATTTCGGAGCGGATGTCGTCAAGAATCCGGGACCGGAACCCGGCATTGACTAAAAGGTCGTAAAGTTTCCGGACCCGTTCCGATTCCGACCCGTCCAGCTCGCCGATGGGGAAGCGGTCGCCTTCGACGTGGTGGATGACCCCGGGGGCGCTGACCGCGCCGGCCGGATAGACGACGCAGCCGATGATTCTGTCGGCGTCGATGTTCTTGCCCAGCACCCCGTCAGGATCGAGGGATTCGATCGGCCGGCCGTCGAACTCGCCGCCGTGGTTGTGGAAATACCACCACGGGATTCCATTCTGCACCGTGACGATCATGGTGTCGGGCCCGGTGATCTTGGGGATCTGCTTGGCCACCTGTTCCAGGTAATGCGCCTTCAAGCTCAGGATTATCAGGTCCTGAACGCCGGCGTCCTCGACCTTGTCCGTGGCCTTGGCGACTTCGGCCACGTATTCGGTGCCGTCCTGCCAAATCAGTTTCAGCCCGTTTTCCTGGATCGCCTGGAGGTGCGCCCCCTGGTCGATGACCGTGACTTCCTCGCCGCTCAGCGCCAGCTTGGTGCCCATCAGGCCGCCGATGGCGCCGGCGCCGACAACACAAATCTTCATAACTCCCTCCCAAGCCGGTTACAGTATTGCAGATTTGACTAGAAAACGTTGGACAGTGTGCCGATCCCGTCGATGGTCACCTCGACGGTGTTGCTCTCTTCCTTCATCGAGCCGACGCCGATGGAGGTGCCGCAGCAAATCACGTCGCCCGCCATCAACGTCATGTCATGGGATATCCGGCTAACCAGCCGGAGGGGCTGAAAGATCATGTCGCTGATCGGGTAATTCTGTCGTTCGTCGCCGTTGAGCACCGTTTTCACCACCAACGTCGCCACGTCGAGCCCGGTGGCGATGACCGGGCCGTAGACGCCGAAGGTGTCGAAGCTTTTGGACCGCACCCATTGGGCGAAGGTCTTGTCCTTGCTGATCAGCTCGACGGCAGTGACATCGTTGATGCAGGTATAGCCAAAGATATAGTCCGGGGCCTCGGCCTCGGATACCTCCTTGCATTCCTGGCCGATGACGATGCCGAGTTCGCCCTCGTAGACAACCTTGCCGTCGTAGGACTGGGGCCGGCGGACGACCTCGTCGGGGCCGAGAAAGGAATTGTTGCCCTTGAGCAGGTACAGCGGCTCTTCGGGCTCCGGCATGTCCATCTTGGCGGCCAGGGCGTGGAAGTTATTCCACAGTGCGATCATCTTGGTCGGCTCGCAAGGCGCCAGCAGCTTCACGTCGGCGAGAAGAAGCGTCTCGCCCGTCGCCTTGGCCCCGGCGAACATGTCGCCTTGGTGAATGGTGATGGTGTCGCCGTCCATGGTGCCGAAACCCACCGACCCGGCGTCGTCGAATCGCCCCCAAAGCGGCATCGGGTGAACCCCCCTCCCAAGGTTGTCAGGCGCTGTTCATCACCTTTAGTCATTGTAACACTGGTATACCACGGGGCAGATCAAATTTATTTGATCGAAACCCTCATTCATCGGGCTTTCGGCCGCGCCTATTGACAGCGGCCGGTTTCGGGCCATTTTTATGAGTGACGCCGGTGGCGCCTGTTGCGGCCACCAAGGGGCGTCTGATGGGGCGCCGAAGGTTATGGGCCCTAAACAAGCGTACTCGCTCAAATCGAAGAGGAGCACGACCATGTCGCGTATGTCAGTCTTCAACAGCCCGTTGCTGCTGGGTTTCGAACATTTCGAGCGGATTCTGGACCGGGCGTCCAAGGCATCGGCCGAGGGTTACCCACCCTACAACATTGAGCAATTCGGTGAAAACGCCCTCCGCATCACGCTTGCCGTGGCCGGGTTTTCCATGGGCGACCTGAACGTGTCCGTGGAAGACAACCAACTCGTCATCCGCGGCCGCCTGGAAGACGCGGTCGGGGACGGAGACGGGGACGAAAACCGGGTTTGCCTGCACCGGGGCATTGCCTCGAGACAGTTCCAGCGCAGCTTCGTGCTCGCCGAGGGCATCGAGGTCCAGGGCGCGACCATGGACAACGGGCTTTTGTACATCAAACTTGAGCGAATCGTGCCGGAGCCGGAGGTCCGCACCATCAAAATCGAAAGCGGTCCTTCCGGGAGCAAGGGCAAGAGCCCGAAAACCATCGACGTCAAGGCGGATTGAAGGAGGCCGATATGAACAAGGATTCCTTGAAAACTGGAAAACCTGATGCCGCGCCCGTGATGTCGGCCCATGATTTCGCCCACTGGGGGGCGGAACATGTCGCCTACATCAAGCCGGTCGAGGTCAACGGGGTGATGGCCTTTGGCGTTTTCGCCGCCAACGGCCAACAGTTGGGATTGATGGAAACCCCGGACCTGGCCCGAGCGGCGGCGATCCAGAACGACCTCAATCCCCTCAGCGTGCACTAAGGGCCGGCGATAAACCCCCATTGAGCCCCAGGCTCGGGCGGCTTCAGGCGGCGCGGTCTTCCTGGGATTCGGTTAAAATAGCGAACAGAGCCTCGGCGCTGTCGGTGCCGCGCAGCTTGTCGCAAATGCCATTATTGCGGAGTAGCCGCGAGATGCGGGCCAGGGCCTTGAGGTGGTCGGCGCCGGCATTTTCCGGTGCCAGCAGGACAAAAATCAAATCCACCGGACGTTCGTCGATGGCGTGAAAATCGATCGGCTGTTCGAGCCGGGCAAACAGGCCGTGAAGGCGGTCCAAGCTCGCCAACTTGCCGTGAGGAATGGCGATGCCGTTGCCGACGCCAGTGGTGCCCAGCCGCTCGCGCTCCATCAGGACGTCGAAAATCGCCCTTTCATGCAGGCCCGATACCTCGGCCGCGCGCTTGGCGAGGTCCTGCAGTGCCTGTTTCTTGCTCGTCGCTTTCAGGTCGGCAACGACGCCTTCCGGGACGAGAAGATCGTTGATCTCCATGGCCGTTCCTCACTCTCACTTTATCTTCGGGACCGCAACGCCGGTACCCGTTATTGGCTTACAATTTACTTGTCTTCGTCTTCGCTCGGGTCGATCCAGCCGATGTTGCCGTCTTTGCGGCGGTAAACCACGTTGAGCCGCCTGGTGGCGCTGTGGCGGAACATCATCACCGGGGCATCGGCCAAATCCATCCGCATGACCGCTTCCGAAACCGAAAGCGTGGCGATATGGACCGGCATCTCGGCGATGATCGCCGGGGAGTCGTCGGCGGCGACTTCTTCGTCTTCGGCGACGGGTTGGATGACATATTGCTGGGCCGGCAGCACGTCTTCGCCATGGCCCTTGTGATGGCTGTTGAGGCGCCTTTTATAGCGCCTCAGTTGCTTGGAAATGCGCTCCAGCGCGCCGTCGAAGGCGGCATAGGGGTCGTTCGATTCCGAGCCCCCTTGGACCACCATGCCGCGGGGGCCGGGGTGGACGGAAATGTCGGCACGAAGGCTGCGGCCTTCCCTGGAAAAAACGACGCTGGCATCGATTGCGCGCATGAAATACTTGGTGACGGCGCTGCTTAGATGGTCTTCGACGTGCCCCTTGAGGGCATCGCCGACATCCAAATTCCTGCCTTTAACGGAAATATCCATGATCCGGTTGAATAAGGATCCTTAAGTCAACGGGCCGTCTCAAAGTTAACGGACCGTTTCACCCTGCAAAACCAAGGGGCCTTTGGCGCTCATATCCCAAGGTACGGAGTCGCTCTCACCTGAAACTGAAGGCTTTCATTCCGTATCCCATGCCGGTGAAGGCCGGGACGTTAGTTCCCAAGGTATAGAGAGTCAATACACCTGATTTTTTTGATTTTCCACCTTGTATTTACGGTTTTTTTAGCTAGGAGCCGATTTGTCCCGGCGCCGCTGAACGGACGACGGAATCCTCATGGATTCTCGGTATTTGGCCACTGTGCGGCGGGCGATTTCGATTCCTTCCGATTTCAGGTTTTCGACGATTTTGTCGTCGGAGAGAATTTTTTTTGGCTCTTCTTCGTCAATTAGGGCCTTGATGCGGTGGCGGACCGATTCGGAAGAAAGGACGCCGCCGCCGGTGGCCGCGATCGCCGGGGTGAAGAAATATTTGAGTTCATAGATGCCCCTGGGCGTTGCCATGTATTTGTTCGAGGTCACGCGGCTGACCGTGCTTTCGTGCATCTCGATGGCCTCGGCGATATCGCGCAGCACCAGGGGTATAAGGTGTTGCACTCCCTTGGCGAAAAAGGCGCTCTGCTGCTGGACCAGCTCGCTGGCGACTTTGAGGATAGTGGTGGCGCGTTGATGCAGGGACTTGACCAGCCAGTTCGCCGACTGGAACTGCTCGGTGATATACTGCTTTTCCTTTTTCGATCGCGTCTGGCTGCTGACATGGGCATAGTAGTGGTTGTTGACCAGCACTTTGGGCAGCGAATCCGTATTCAGTTCGATGATCCAACCGCCGCCCGGTGCCGGGCGCATTAGCACGTCAGGGGTGATCGGCTGGGCGATGGAGTGATCGAAGGCGAGCGCCGGCTTGGGATCCAGCGCCTTGATCTCGTCGATCATGTCGGCCACGTCCTCGGCGTCGACGCCGCAGGCCTTGGCCAGGCCCTTGATGTCCCGTTTGCCCAATAGTTCCAGGTTGTCCAAAAAAGCCTTCATGCACGGATCGAGCCGGTCCTTATCCGCCAGTTGCAGGCTTAGGCATTCAGACAGGCTGCGGGCGAAGATGCCGGGTGGGTCGAACTGTTGGACCTTGGCCAGGGTCGCCTCGACCCGGTCGACGGTGCAGTCCAGTATCTCGGCTACCGTTTCCAGTTCGCCCGAGATGTAGCCGGCCTCGTCCAGCATGTCGATCAGGTGGAACCCGATCAGCCGGTCCACCGGATCGTCCAGTTCCATGGTCAACTGGCCGTTAAGGTGATCGCGGAGCGACGCTTTTTGGGAAAGGGTTTCTTCCAAATCGGGCGCCAGGGTATCGAAACCGCCACTGCCGAGACCGGCGTCGGCGAACTGTGGTGCTACGAGCCCGCCATCGGCGGAGCCGTCGTCGGAATAGAGGTTGTCGTAATCGACATCGCGTGCATCGTCTTCGATCTCGGCCGGCTGGATGGCGTCGAAATCGATGGATTCCAGGGATTCCGTTTCGTCGGCGCTTGGGGGGGGGTCTGCGCTTTCGGAGGGGCCGTCGTCCCGGTCGCGGTGGTCTTCCTCGTCACGCTCGAGCATGGGGTTTTTCTCGAGCTCCTGTTCGACGTATTCGGCCAGTTCCAGGTTCGAGAACTGCAGCAGCTTGATCGCCTGCTGCAGTTGCGGCGTCATGACCAGCGACTGGCTTTGGCGCAGTTCGAGGCGAGGGGTCAGCGCCATGGCCGGCCCCGGCCCCGTTTATGAAGGTTAAAGGTTAAACCGGTCACCCAGGTAAACCCGCCTGACATCCTTGTTGCCGACGATCTCGGAAGGCACTCCTTCCATCAACATCATGCCGTTGTGAATAATGTAGGCGCGATCGATGATATCCAACGTCTCGCGGACGTTATGGTCGGTGATCAGCACCCCGATGCCGCGGTCCTTCAGGTGTGCCACTAGGTCGCGAATGTCGCCGACGGCAATCGGATCAATGCCGGCAAACGGTTCGTCCAGGAGCACAAAATGGGGGTTGGACGCCAATGCGCGGGCGATTTCGACCCGGCGGCGCTCCCCGCCCGACAGCGCCAGGGCCGGCGTTCGGCGCAGATGGGTGATGGAG
>PTLK01000100.1 GCA_002938075.1 Alphaproteobacteria bacterium MarineAlpha3_Bin3 | reverse complement strand
GCCGCGATTCCATCGCGGTTCTTCGGCGTCATGAGCAACGAGATCTTGGTGGCCGTGCCGTTGTTCGTGTTCATGGGGGTGATGCTGGAACGCTCGAAGGTGGCCGAAGACCTGCTGAAGACGATGGGGCAATGCTTCGGCCGGGCCCCCGGCGGACTCGGCATATCGGTAACCCTGGTGGGGATGCTGCTGGCCGCATCGACGGGGATTGTCGGCGCCACGGTCGTTACCATGGGTCTTTTGAGCCTGCCATCGATGCTGCGGGCCGGATACGACCACAAGCTCGCCTGCGGCACCATTTGCGCATCTGGCACGCTGGGACAGATCATCCCGCCGTCGATCGCCCTGGTGATCCTTGGCGACGCGTTGGCTGGCACCTATTCCCAATCGCAAATGGAGAAAGGGAACTTTCTCGCCGAACCCTTCAGCGTCATCGATCTCTTCGCCGGCGCCTTGTTACCGGGCCTGACCCTGGTCGCGCTTTATATCGCCTGGCTGATCCTGACCGCCATTCTCCGGCCTGAAACCTGTCCACCTTATTACGAAGAGGATATCAAACTGCGTCATCTGTCCGTCCAGATCGTCAAGGCTATTTTGCCGCCGGCGTTTTTGGTGGTTGCCGTCCTGGGATCCATTCTGGGGGGGCTGGCGACCCCGACAGAAGCGGCATCGTTCGGCGGCGTCGGCGCGACCCTGCTTGCCGCCGTCAAGCTTCAGCTCAACATGAAGGTGATCAAAGAGGTCATCCGGGCGACAACTCGAATAAGCTGCATGGTTTTCAGCATCCTTCTCGGCGCTTCCTTGTTCTCATTAACGTTCAGGGGCTTCGGCGGGGATAAGCTGGTTCATCAATTCCTGACCGGCTTGCCGGGCGGTTTCGTCACCGCCATGGCGGTGGTGATGTTGGTGATGTTCCTGCTGGGGTTCGTGCTGGACTTCATCGAAATCGTCTTCATCGTCGTTCCCATCGTGGCGCCGGCGTTATTCGCCGCCGATATCAGCCCCGTGTGGCTCGGGGTCATGATGGCCATGAACCTGCAGACGAGCTTCCTGACTCCGCCGTTCGGGTGGGCGCTTTTCTATATTCGCGGCGTCGCCCCGGACGTCATCCGTACACCCGAAATCTATCGTGGGGTAGTACCTTTTGTGGTGATTCAGCTCATTGGGTTGACCATTCTGGCCTTCAACCCGGAATTGGCGACCTGGCTGCCCAGTAAAATCCTCAACTAGGTCAGACCTTGTCGAAGGTGCTAAGTTCCTGCGCCAGATCGGCAACAATTTCGTTAATGGGCTGGTTGCCGTCCATAGACAGGGTGGCGGTGAATTCGACCGGGGTCATGGGGGGATCAGTTTCGATAACTTTGAGACGCCCGGAATTGACCTGGTCTTGAAAGTAATCGATCGGCAACAACGTGACACCCAGCCCCGCCGAGGCCAGCGAAGACGCGACCCCGAAGCTTTTGCAGGTGTAGATTTGCCTGTAGTAGGCGTTGCCGGACCGGAACCAATCCTCGATCCTTGAATGATGGTAGGACTCACGGGACAAAGCGATAATCGGCCATTGCTGTAAATCCCGCGCAGTAAGCCGGCCATCAGGAACGCCCAGGTTCGGGGTCGTCATCCACACAAATTCGACGGTACCCAGCGATCGGGTATGGAGATCGTATTGGGGCATCCGGCCCGGCGCCATGATCAAATCGAGGCCGCCGGAACGCAACCGACTGACCAGGTCCTGGGTCAGGGCCTCATCCAGCTCAAGGACGATTTTGGGATAGCGTTCGTGCAACACTTGGATCAGGGCCGGCAACCACGTCACCGAGACCATTTCCGCGACACCCAGACGCAACGTTCCGGGTATGGATTCGGGCGCCGACATGCGTTGGCGGATCTCGGCCGTCAGATTGAGAAGCTGCTCCACGTACTTGACCAACTCGCGCCCCTTGGCGGTGACCCGCGCCGTACGTTGCGAGCGGTCGAACAGTTCGACGCCGAAATCGAGTTCCAGGTCCTGGATCCGCATTGAAATTGTCGACTGGGTCGAATTCAGCCGCTTCGCAGCGGCGGTAAAGCTTCCCATTTTCGCTGCCCAATAGAGTGTTTCCAACTGCTTGAAATTCACGTCGTCGGTCCTCAAACTGGGAGACGTACGCTGGCCCCCGCCATTAGGCCGGTTGCCCAGGATCGTCGCCGGATAAAAACGGTTCCACGGTGATATTTTTCGAACGCACGTCCGCCGAAACGGAGTCCTCCATATCCAATTGCAGGGCTTGGTTTAGCTTGTTGAACAGGATTGTGACCCCGATGCGAACGGTCAGTTCGACGATCTGTTGGTCGGAAAAGTGTTGTTTTAGGTCCGAAAACACCCGGTCGCGGATTCCCCACGCCCGTTCGGTGACAAGCCGCGCATAATCACGCACCAACAGGTCGCGATCATCAAGGCCCGGCGGTTCCGAGTCGAGTATACCGTTAACGGTTTCGGGACCAAGGCCCAAGTCAACCAGGGCGGCGCCGTGATGGCCGACGCAATAACTGCATTCGTTGACTCGGCTTGCGGTGACGACCGCGATCTCGACCAAACGGCGAGGAAGGGTCCCGTGACCGCGCCATTCGTCCAATAGGCCGTACAAATGGCGAAAGGCCCCCGGCGAATGCGCCAGGACCCCTGCTTGGTTGGTGAAATCCCCGTAATCGAGGGTGAACTTGCGGAAAAGCGGTTTCAATTCGTCCGCAATTTGTTCAATGGACAAATCCGTTATGCGCGCCATTTTTTTTCTCGTTCTTTCAGGGTCCAATCCCCTCTAACCACTGCCAGCCATCGAAAGGCGTTCATTGGCAACCGGCCGTTTTTTAACCTCACCAAAAACACCCGGATGCCCATGTTTTTGTGTCTTTTCCCAGAGGATTTCCCAATAATCAAGAAATATTCTTATTCGCAACTTATCAAGAATCCTGATCATATCCAATTGAAAAATATCGTTTGTTTTGATGTTCCACGCTGCTTCATACTCATTTTTATCGAATACCGTCCTGATTTCGCGGGATAAGGTGAATGGAGCGAAAATCACCGCTTCTCGTGAACGTCGGACAGTAAATGCAAATCCTGTCAAGCTTGGGGCTTGGCCGAATAGGGAAACCAAGAGAGGATGAGAAAATGAAACGGAGAACCCTTATAAAGACCGCGGCGGTAGCCGCGGCGGTGACGGCGGCATCGGCATTTCCAAAGCCGGCGCTTTCTCAAAACCGCATGAAGTGGCGGCTGATCACGACCTGGCCCAAGAACCTTCCCGGCCTGGGCACCGGGGCTCAGTATTTCGCCGACCAGGTCACCAAATGCACGGGCGGGCGGATCACGGTGCAGCTTTTCGCCTCTGGCGAGGTGGTGCCGGCGTTCGAATCGATTGACGCCGTGGGTTCCGGAACCGTCGAAATGGGGCACGGTGCCCCTTATTACTGGAAGGGCAAGGCCCCCGCCGCGCAGTTCGTGAGCAACATTCCGTTTGGTTTTACGGCTCTGGAATACAACGCCTGGTATCACTACGGCGGCGGCAGTGCGCTATGCGACGAATTGTACCGTGATCAGCTCGGGTGCAAATTTCTCGTCTGTGGCAACACCGGCCCTCAGCACGGTGGCTGGTCCAAGAAGAAAATTAGTACCGTCGATGACTACAAGGGCCTGAAGATGCGCATGCCGGGCATCCCGGCCGAGGTTCTGACGCGGATGGGCGCGACGGTGGTCAACCTGCCGGGTAGCGAGGTCTCGGCGGCGCTCGCCGCCGGAACCATCGACGCGGTCGAATGGAACAACCCCTATGGCGAAGCGACGATGGGCTTCTGGCGCCACGCTAAGTACTACCTCACGCCGGGCTGGCACGAGCCGGGAACCGTGCTCGAGATCTTCATCAATTCCAAGAAATGGGATGGCCTTCCGGACGATCTCAAGGCCATCGTCGAGCAATGCGCCTTTTCCACCAATCAGGTGATGCTGTGCGAGTTCCAGGCACGTTCGGGCCCGGTTCTAGAAAATTTCCTGAAGGAACGTGGAACCATCCTCAATACGCTCTCGGACGAAATTCTGATGAAGCTCGGCACCGTGACCGGCGAAGTGCTCACCGAACTTGCCGCCAAGGACAAGATGAGCGGAAAGGTCCTGAAAAGCATGTTGAAATTCCGCAGCCACCAGAAGCAATACACCTTCATCTCGGACGGAGAATTCATCCGAGCTAGGAACCTGCCGTTCAAGTTCCCGATGTAGCCGAAAGGCGACGGTATAAGGGCCGCCCGCTGCCCGGACGGGCACTGGCGGCCCGCCGTTTTCTGTCTACGGCCCCATCGGCCCAAGAAAGGGCCCGGAGGCAAGGTTTTGGGGATCCATAACGGATCGCCGGAAAAAAGTGGTGGTTATAAAAACATCAATTTATATGAAGTTATTTGTTGAAAATTTATCATTTTTACTGATGTTTTATCCCGTCACACTTCCATCGGAAATTCGCTGCGGTACAAAAGCCATCCCGCCGAAGCAACGGCAAGAAACGGGGAGTTGACGGTGTCGATCTTTTACACAAACTGCCCTCCAGAGACGGAACAGCGATGACCCAGGCAAACCCCAAAACGCTTTTCAATGTCCGTGTGCATTCCATCACCGACTTGGCTGAGGACATCCGGGCCTTCGAGCTGGTCGATCCCAAGGGGGGTGATTTGGCTGCGTTTACGGCCGGCGCGCACATCGACATCCATATCGACGATGGCCTCGTGCGCCAATTTTCCCTTTGCAACAGCCCCCGAGAACGCCACCGCTATGAGATCGCGGTGCTGAACGAGCCTGATGGACGGGGCGGATCACTGGCCCTGCACGAAAAGGTGGCCGAAGGAGACATTTTGACCGTTTCCGAGCCGCGCAACCATTTCCGTCTTGTTGATGATGCCGTCCGCCACCTTCTTTTGGCGGGAGGGATCGGCGTGACGCCGATGATGGCGATGATGGAAACGCTGGAAACCGTAGGGGCGGATTATGTGATTCATTATTGCACCCGCACGCCCTTAAACACCGCGTTCATGGACCGCCTGATACCCCTCGCCGAACAAGGCAAGGTCTTCTTTCATCATGACGGCGGCGATCCCAGCCAGGGGCTCGATATTGACGCCACCCTCGACAATCCCCGGGCGGGGACGCACCTTTACTACTGCGGTCCTCCTGGCTTCATGTCGGCGGCGGCCTCGGCGGCGGTCGATCATTGGCCCGAAGGGACCGCTCATTTCGAGTATTTCACTCCCCCCGAGGAAGATCGGGACGAGCCCCTGGAAAACAAGCCTTTCCAGGTCAAGATCGTCAGCTCCGGCGACATATTCGACATCCCCGCCGACGAGACGATTATCGAGGTATTGAGGGGTGCCGGTCTTACCATCGACACGTCATGCGAGGACGGGTACTGCGCCACCTGCATGACTCGGTATCTGGAGGGTGAACCCGAGCACCGTGACGCGGTGCTGGACGACGAAGACCGGGCGGAATTTGTTTTGATTTGCTGTGCCCGGTCGCGGACACCGGTTCTTGTGCTCGATCTCTGATCCGGGAGTTTTTAAAAGACACGATTAAAGAGTTGGTAAGAGGATTGTCGCGGGGCCCCAGGCGCTGGCAATCCTCAAGGAACCAAGGAGAGACAGGATGACACCATATAAGTATATTCGCAATTGCTGGTACGTCGCCGGACTATCGAAGGAGTTCGAGCCCGAAAAACTCACTGGACACAAGATCGCCAACCGGCCGATGGTCATCTGGCGCACCAAGGAGGGCAAGGTCGTCGCCTTCGATAACCGATGTGCCCACAAGCGCTTCCCCCTTTCCGAGGGCCGTCTCATGGACGACGGCAACCTGGAATGCGCCTATCACGGATTGCGCTACAATGATGCCGGGCGCTGCATCGCCATCCCGTCGAATTCGGACGGCCCAATTCCTCCGCAGGCGCAGCTCAAACCGTTTCCCGTCATCGAACAAGATGAGCTGGTGTGGGTGTGGCCCGGCGACCCGGCGAAGACCAGCCTGCGGAAGCCGCCGCGGTCACCGGAAATCGGCGACGCCGAATGGGAAACGATTGATTCCGGACCCATGGATGTGCCGGCCAATTACCTGCTCCTGATCGAAAACCTGCTCGACATCACGCATTTCTATCCGCTTCATGCCGGAAACATCGGCGACTTAGAGAACAGTCGCATCCCGATTGAGTACGAAGAGGGCGAGATCGACGGCAACAAGTACATCAAGACCATCCGCCAAGTGCAGAACTACAAGCAGCCGCCATACCTAGCCGACTGGTTCGTCTATGACGTGGTCGACCGCCACCACACCCACTGCATGATGAGTCCCGGTTTTACCCGGGTCGTGATGCGCAATGCACCGCCCGGCGAGCTCGGCACCGACAAGGAACGCGGCTATGTGCTGATGCATACCCACACGCCGGTCGACGAACGTAACCACTTCTGGCGTTGGATCGTGAACTGCAAGAAAGACCACATGTCCGGCGGCGACCCTAAGATGTCGGCGGCGAAGCGTGTCGCTTCGACGTTCCCCAACGTCGTAGAAGAGGACCACTGGGTGCTTGAGCTGCAGCAGCAGATGTTCGAAATCCCCGACGAGGGCTACTCGGAACTGTTCCTGAAGTCCGACAAAGCACTCCGCCGCGCCCGTCAAATCTTCCTGCAGATGCTTCGCGAGGAGCAGACGGAAGCCAAGCAGCCCCAGGCGGCCGAATAGGTGTACCGAAAGGAACTGGTTTCCGTACAGCCCGCCCCCAAACGGCAAGCGACGGCTTGACCAGCGCCCAAGAAAAGGTTTTTTTCAAGGGGGGTTGCTCACACCTAATATTCGGAGAATTTCGGACTCTTCGCGCACGTCGGAATGTCTGCTTTTGGCTATTAGCAGACATTCAGCCACCTAGTGATTTACGTCTGCTTTACCCCCGAAAGCGGACATTTTTGGAAGCTGCGCAAAAGGTCCGCTTATGACCCAAAGCGGACGCTCACAATATTATGCGTTTTGGAAGGCACGACAGGTCCTAAGTATTACTGAGGTTGTCGAACTAAGACTGAGCGAAAATGTTCACCA
>PTLK01000010.1 GCA_002938075.1 Alphaproteobacteria bacterium MarineAlpha3_Bin3 | reverse complement strand
TTCCATTGGCGCCGGTAATTCATCTTTCGGTCCTCATGCAAAAATAACCCGCAAGCCGTCTCGCGCCCGGGCTTTGTGGCTCCGTCGTGGCGACATGATGGGAACTATTCTAGGCAAAATTATGGCGCTTGCCCATCCCGACTGCCGCCGGCAGGACAAGCGCCAAAACTTTTCCGGTGGTGGCGCTGCTGTTAGCTGCCGGCCCCGGTAACCTTGGTTACGCCACGGCGGTTTTGCCCCCAGGCCGCCTCGTTAGAGCCGGAAGCGACAGGGCGTTCCTTGCCGTAGGATATGGTCTTCATGCGCGCCGGATTGACGCCAAGCGCGGCCAAATAATCCTTAACGGAATTGGCCCGCCTTTCCCCCAGGGCCAAGTTGTACTCACGGGTGCCGCGTTCGTCGGCGTGACCTTCGACGTTGACGGTTACCGAGGGATTGGCCTTCATCCATACCGCCTGTTTCTCCAGGGTCTTGCGGGCGTCAGCCTTGAGGTTGAACTTGTCGAAGCCAAAGAAAACGCGGTCGCCGACATTGACCACCAAGTCTTCCTGGGATCCTGGCTTCACCGACACACTAAGAGGAGAGGAAAAAGTTTCAACCGGTTTCGCGCCGGCAACACCGGCGCCACCCGCGCCCGCGCCACCTTCCGGCCCGGTTTCACATGCGGCCACGAGTGCCACGGCCGCCATTAGGCCCAAAATCTTAAAACGCATTGAGTTCTCCATCACCGGGACAAAGTGAATTACAAAGACACCGCGCCAATACGCGGACAAAAACTAATTGGCCAAATCGGCCACTAATTACATGTACTAAAGAGTAAAATGGCCAATTCCAAGCTTTATTTGTCAACCGGTGGATTTAATACATTTTTAAAAACTCCTCTAACGGATGATCGGCGACCACGCCGGGTCGGAAGCATCGATGGGAGTCAAAATCTCGCGTTCGTTATGGCCGGTCAGGTCGATGGAATAAAGCCGGGATCGCCCGCCCCTGCCATCCTTTGTCGTCCTTTCCTGGCGAAAGTACATCAACACCCGTCCATTAGGGGCCCAGGTCGGCGCCTCGACGAGGAAATCCTCGGCCAAAAGCCTCTCGCCGCTTCCGTCCACATGCATGACGCCGATGTAAAACCGGCCGCCGAGTATCTTGGTAAAGGCGATCAGATCTCCGCGCGGAGACCAGACCGGAGTCGCGTAACGGCCCTTGCCGTAGCTGATCCTCCTGACCCCGCGTCCGGAAGATTCCATGAGGTAAAGCTGCTGCGTGCCGCCGCGGTCGGAATTGAAGACGATCTGGCGGGAGTCCGGGGAATAGCTGGGTGAGGTGTCGATCGCCGAATGAAAGGTCAATTGCCTAACCGCCCGGGTCCTGAGATCCATGATGTAGATTTCCGAATTGCCGTCCTTGGCCATGCTCATGATCACCTTCTTGCCGTCCGGGGAAAAACGCGGCGCGAAGGTCATGCCCGGAAAATCGCCCAGCACCTCTTGGCGGCCGGTGTCGATATTGAAAATGTAGACCCGGGGAAGGTCGCGGTAGAACGACAGATAGGTGATCTCCTGAAGGGTCGGTGAAAACCGGGGCGTCAGAACCAGCGCGTCGCCTTCGGTCAGGAACTTATGGTTTTCGCCGTCCTGGTCCATGATCGCCAAGCGCTTGATGCGCCTGTTCTGCGGCCCGGATTCGGAAATGTAAACGATGCGGGTATTGAAATAACCGTCCTCGCCGGTAATCCGCTTGTAGACGGCGTCGGCGATGATGTGGGCGACCTGGCGCCAGTTTTCGTTGACCGTAACGTAAGCCAGCCCGACCATCTGTTGTTCGGCGAAAACGTCCCAAAGCCGGAACTCGATCCTCAATTGGCCGCCCTCGACAATCTGTGCCCGCCCCTGAACCAGGGCCTGTGAGTTGATCACCCGCCAATCCCCGAAACGGGGCAGCGTTTGCAGTGCAATCGCGGTCTGGATGAAGGCCCGTTTGTCGATGGGGCGGAACAGGCCCGAGCGTTCAAGGTCGTCGGCGATGACTCTCGAGATATCCCGTCCATATTGCATTTCGTTGGCGGCGGAACCGACGAAATCGGTGATGGCGATGGGAAGTGGTTCGACCGTGCCCTGGGTAATATCGATCCTGAGTTCGGCCCTGGCCGACGGTGCGGCGGCCACCAGCCATAACCACGCCAGTGAGCACAATACAATTCGCCAACCGCGGCGGTGAAAAAGCCGTTCACAAACCATCATAACTAGAACATATCCCTGGGATCGAAAATCAAGATCATGTTTTGCCATTGTTGATATTTTTCCGGCGGTAGCTTGAGCGGATTGCAATGCGGATTCAAGACCGCCCTCAAGGCGCTTTCGGCGGCGGCGCGGAAAAACGGATCGCTTTGAAGCCGGTTTTGGTCGAGGATGCGGGCCTGGCGCACGGTGCCGTCCGGGTTCATGGCCATCTTTATTTCGATGCTCAAATTCTCGGCTTCCTTGGCCCCGGCGGGCAGGCTCCAACACTCCCTGATCTGCTGACGGACCAGATCGATCTCGCTGATCGCCAAGCTCCGCAACGGGTCGTGACGCGCCGTCCGGGACATCAACGCCTGCGCCATCTGTTGTTCGAAAGTCTCTTTCTTTTCGGGTTTTTTATCCTCTTTCTTATTTTCCTTCGGCGGCGGGCGGTTCTTCAATTTTTCCACCGTCCTCAACACCGAGGTAAAGGCGTCGGGGGGTTTCGGCTTGCGCCGGGGCTTGGCCTTGGCCAGCTTGCGTATCGGTTTCGGCTTCAGCTTGGCTTCCGGTTTCGGTTTCGGTTTTGGCTTGGCCTTCGGTTTCGGTTCCGCAGGCAAGGCGGCGACCTCGGGGTCCTTGGCCGGCGGGGGCGGCGGCGGAGCCGCCGTCTGGGACGGCTTTTTCGGAGGCGGCGGCGGTTTTTTTTCGGCTTTCGGTGGCGGTTTCTTTTCCGGCTTCGGCGGCGGGGCGTTGGTCAATTCGGACACATTGACGATTTCGACCATGATCGGGGTATCGGTCAAGACCGCTTCGCGCTGGATATAAGGCAGGCCGAAATACCCGATCACCATGATCACGGCATGAGACAAGACCGAATAGACAAACGCGTCACGCATGGAAAATTCCTGGAAAATCTAGCGTCGGCTTTTTTTCTTCCGGCGGCGCTTTTTCTGTTGCTGGGTGACCAGCGCCACTTTCTTGTATCCGGCGGCGTTGACGGTTCCCATGACCTCCATGACCCGGCCGTAATTGACCGACGCATCGCCGCGCACGAATATCCGAACGTCGGGATTGTTGTCGGTGATGGCGCGCAACCGGGGGACAAGTCCTTCAATGTCGATTTCCGTATCCTGAAGATAGACCTGTCCCTGGGCGTCGATGGTGATGGCCAGCGGTTCGTCCTGACCCTGGAGAATCTTGGCCTTGGTCTTCGGAAGGTCGATTTGCACGCCGACGGTCAGCAGCGGCGCCGTCACCATGAAGACAATCAACAGCACCAGCATCACGTCGACCATCGGGGTGACATTGATTTCCGACATCGGCGGCGTGCGGGTGCGGCCCCTGGAATTACCGCTTGACCTGTGCGTTTGGAAAGCCATAACGCCCTACTTTTTCCCTTCCATCTCGCGCGACAGAATGGCCGAGAATTCGCCGGCGAAACTGTCGAGACGGCTGGCATACTGGTCCATGTCCTTGGTCAGCTTGTTGTAGGCGACGACCGCCGGTATGGCGGCCAGGAGGCCAAGCGCGGTGGCGAAAAGGGCTTCGGCAATTCCCGGCGCGACGACGGCCAGGCTGGTGTTCTTGGAAATGGCGATCGACTGAAAGCTGTTCATGATTCCCCAGACGGTGCCGAAAAGCCCGATGAAAGGCGCCGTCGACCCGGTGGTCGCCAGAAAAGTCATATTCCGTTCGGCCCGGTGCATTTCACGGGCCATGGTAATCTGCATCACCCGGTCGATGCGGTCGGCGACCCCGACCCGGGAATCCCCTTCCGAGCCGCGCGCCGGCGTTCGCCGCCATTCGCGCATGGCGGCGACGAACACCGCAGACATCGGGTCTCGGGGTTGGCTGGCGACCCGTTCATAAAGGTCGTCAAGGGAATTGCCCGACCAGAAAGCTTGTTCGAATTCGGTCGAAAGGGCGCTCAGCCGGCGTAGGCCGATGACCTTGTCGATGATGATCGCCCAGCACCATATCGAAGCCACCAGCAGCAACACGATCACCGATTTGACGATCGGGTCGGCACGCAGAAACAGCGCCCAAATAGAAAAATCCAGGTTATCGGCCGAGCCGGCCAGGGTCACCGCTTCAATGACTTGGTTTTCCATCAATCAGCCTTATTGTTTTTTCGAATGAACATTTCCCCGGAATTCCTCGAGCCGGGTTTTGACCGCCGCCGGCAGCCTGGCTGGCCGGCCGTCAAGGGACAGGCAGGCGAGTTTCAGTTCCATGCGCACCAGTTCGGCGTTGTCCCGCTTTACCCGTTGATCGGCGACCACCGACGCGCCGCCGATGTCGATTAATCGGGTCTCGACCGACAGCAGGTCGTCGAGCCTGGCCGGTTTGAAAAAATCCACCCCACACCGCCGGACGGCGAAGGCCAGCCCTTCGGTTTTCATCAACCGAGCGTTTTCGGTACCGAGGTCTCGAAGCATCTCGGTGCGCGCCCGTTCGGCGTATTTCAGATAGTTGGCGTAATAGACGATGCCGGCGGCATCCGTATCCTCGTAATAGACGCGCACCGGATAGATGTGGATTCCCTCTGCGGAGGCACCTGAGGTGGACTTATTCATCGTCCTCAATTCCGCCGATTAAATCCAACTGGGAGATGGCTTCCGGTTCCGCCAGGCCCAAATGCCGAAACGCTTCCGGACCCAAGGCCCGGCCACGGGGCGTGCGCATCAAAAACCCCTGCTGAATGAGATAAGGTTCGATCACCTCTTCGATGGTGTCGCGTTCCTCGGAAAGGGCGGCCGCCAGCGTCTCGACGCCGACCGGGCCGCCGCCGAACTTTTCGGCGATGCAACCGAGATACCGCCGATCCATGGCATCCAGGCCACGCCCGTCCACCTCCAGCCGGTTGAGCGCCCGATCGGCGGCCTTGGCGTCGATCTTGCCGCCGCCGTCCAGGTCGGCGAAATCGCGAACCCTTCTCAGCAGGCGCCCGGCGACCCGGGGCGTTCCCCTGGACCGGCGGGCGATTTCCTGGGCCCCGTCGACCGTCAGGTTCATGTTCAGCAACCCGGCGCCGCGGACGACGATCTGCTCCAGTTCCTGGTCCGAATAGAACGACACCCGCATGGGAATACCGAACCGTTCGCGCAAGGGCGACGTAATCAGGCCCGAACGCGTCGTCGCCCCGATCAGGGTGAACGGCGGCAGGTCGATGCGCACCGAGCGCGCCGCCGGTCCTTCGCCGATGATCAGGTCGAGCTGAAAGTCCTCCATCGCCGGATAGAGGATTTCCTCGACCACCGGGTTGAGGCGGTGGATTTCATCGATGAACAATACGTCCCGGGGCTGCAGATTGGTGAGGATGGCCGCCAGGTCGCCGGCCTTAGCGACCACCGGCCCCGACGTGGAGCGGAAGTCGACCCGGAGTTCATGGGCGACGATCTGCGCCAGGGTCGTCTTGCCGAGCCCGGGCGGCCCGTGAAAAAGCACATGGTCCATGGCTTCGCCGCGCTTGGCGGCGGCGGCGACGAAGACCGACAGGTTGCCGCATAACTGTTCCTGGCCGATGAAATCGTCGAGCCGTTGCGGGCGCAGCCCGATTTCGGCTCCGTCTTCGTTTTTGTCCTCGACCGCTTCGGCAGCCGCGACCATGCGGTTGCCGTCACTCATTTAAACGCTCCCTCTGGCATTTAAACGCTCCCTCTGGCATCGACGGGGGCCATTTCGCTCAGGCCACCTCGGATCAGGGCCTCGACATCGGCATCCTCGCCGAGCCGGCCGGCGGCGCGGCTGACGGCGCTCAGCGCCTGGGACGGCTGGTAGCCGAGATTGACCAGGGCCGATGCGGCATCCGACACCGCCCCCCCTGGCTCCCCTAGCCCGGCCGCCGGTTGACCGCCCGGCGCCACGGCCAGGGCAATGGTTCCGACCTTGTCCTTCAATTCGTTGAGGATACGGGCCGCCAGCTTCGGGCCGACGCCGGGGGCCTGGGTGATGACCGCCTTGTCGGCGGCGGCAATCGCTTGCACCAGCTCGTCCGACGACAACACCGTCAACAGGCCGAGCGCCACCTTGGCGCCGACGCCCTGGACGGTTGTCAGAAGACGGAACCAGTCGCGCTCGACGGCATCGATGAAGCCATAGAGGTGGATGTGGTCCTCGCGGACATGGGTTTCGACCATCACCTCCGCCGCCTCGCCGGCGCCGAGGCGGCGGAGCGTGCGGCCGGAACAGAACACCAGGTACCCGACGCCGCCGACGTCGATGACGGCCCAGTCCTCGCCGAGGCTGTCGATCAGGCCCTTGAGCTTGGCGATCATGGCGCCGCCTCTGCCGCCAGCGCCAGTAAAGCCGCCGCCTGGGGGCTTGAGCGGTGATGGGCATGGCAGATGGCGACCGCCAGCGCGTCGGCCGCGTCGACGGTCTCGATCGTCGATCCAGGCAACAGGGTCTTGACCATCATCTGTACCTGTTGCTTGGCCGCGTGCCCGGCGCCGACGACCGTTTTCTTGATCAGGTTGGGCGAATATTCGGCGACGCTAAGCCCGGCGGTTGCCGGCACCACAAGTGCAATCCCCCGGGCCTGGCCCAGTTTCAACGCCGAGGCGGCGTTCTTGTTGACGAAGGTCTCCTCGACCGCGGCCTCAAGAGGATGGAACCGTTCGATGATTTCCGTCAGGCCGGTCTGCAACTGCACCAGCCGGTCGGCCAATGGCAATTTCGAATCCGTCTTGATGACGCCGTCAGCGACATGGCCGAGGCGGTTGCCGCTGGCCTCGATCACACCCCAACCGGTATGGCGGAGCCCCGGGTCAATGCCGATCAGTCGAATGATGTCCTCCTGTGCATGATCATCGGCTTTAAGCGCTCAATCTTTCGAGCACGTCGTCAGCGACATCGAAGTTAGCCGCCACCCGCTGCACGTCGTCGTTGTCGTCAAGGGCGTCGAGCAGCTTCAACAGTATGCCGGCGGCGTCCTCATCGACGGCGACGGGGTTTTGGGGCTTCCAGTCCAGCCTGGTGTCCTCGGCGTTTCCGAACCTGGCCTCCAGGGCATCCCGGACAGCGGAAAAATCGTCCGGCTTGCACGTCACCTCATGGCCGGCGTCGGAGGACTCGACATCCGAGGCGCCGGCTTCCAGGGCGACCTCGAACATATCGTCGGCGCTGGCCGCATCGGCGCCGTAAACGATCAGGCCGACGCGCTCGAACATGAAGCTGACGGAACCGTTTTCGCCCAGGTTGCCGCCGTATTTGGTGAACGCGGCGCGGACCTCGCTTGCCGTGCGGTTGCGGTTGTCGGTCAGCACCTCGACGATCACCGCAACGCCCCCCGGGCCATATCCTTCGTAGCGGATTTCCTCGTAGTGGGTGTCGTCATCGCCGCCGCTGGCTTTTTTAATCGCCCGGTTCATGGTGTCGGACGGCATGTTAGCGGCCCTGGCCGCGGCGATGGCGGTGCGAAGCCGGGGGTTCATGTCCGGGTCGGGCAAGCCCGACTTGGTGGCGACGGTCAATTCTCTGATCAACTTTGAGAAAACCTTTCCCCGCTTGGCGTCCTGGCGGCCTTTACGGTGCATGATGTTCTTGAATTTTGAATGACCGGCCATGGTTTCCTGGTCAGCCCCCTATATCCTTTAAATTTTATGACGGCTTATACTATATGTAGTAGGTGAACGCACGGCCGCCGTCCACCTTAATGTCAGACCAATATGTCAATAATTGGGCGGTACCGGGGAACGCACCGGGGACTACAAGGGCGGGGTTGAAGGGCGTATTCGCCGGCGTCGTCTAAAGCGGCCACGCCTCGGCCAGGCACCCGCCGAGGCGCAACGGACCGACGTGTCGGGCCAGCCCGGTCTTGTCGTCGGTCTCAACATAGACGGCGCACAGAGTCGCTTCCCCTTCCGCCGGTTCAAGCCGCCCCTGCGGCATCTTGGTGGTAAAGCGGCTAGTCGCCAGTTCCTTCTTCATGCCGATCACCGAATCATAATCGCCGGTCATGCCGATATCGGATTGATAGGCGGTACCGCCGGCAAGGATTTGCGTATCCGCCGTCGGCGTGTGGGTATGGGTGCCGACGACCGCCGAAACCCGACCGTCGAGAAAATGGCCCATGGCTTGCTTTTCACTGGTCGCCTCGCCATGAACGTCGACGACGATGGTGTCCACGGTAGCGCCGAGTCGGTGGTTCCTCAACGCCTCCTCGACGGCCTTGAAGGGATCGTCCAGGGGATCCATGAACAACCGGCACATGGGGTGGACGACCATCACCTTGCGTCCGTCCTTGGTATCGAAAATGCCGGTGCCGGCGCCGGGGGTGCCTTCGGGATAGTTCATCGGCCTGAGCAGCCGGGGGTCGCCGTCGATGTAATTGATGATCTCGCGCTGGTCCCAGACGTGGTTGCCGCTGGTGATCACGTCGGCGCCGGCGGCATAGAACGCCTCGCATATCTTGTCGGTGATGCCGAAGCCATGGGCCGCGTTTTCACCGTTGACGATGACGAAATCAAGCTCCAGGCGGCGTCGAAGATCGGGCAGGTTTTCGTCGATCACCCGCCGCCCCGTCTTGCCCACCACGTCGCCGCAAATCAGGATTTTCATGTCATGACCTATGGATCAGCCTATCTTGAACACGTCCTCGTCGGTAACGATCCAGTCCAGGGGCTGGTCCTCCGGCGATCGCGGCACCCGTTCCACCCGTTGGCCATGATAGGCGACACCGACGGCGATCACCGACCCGGCGGCCCTTAAATGGGCCAGGGTGCGATCGTAGAAACCGCCGCCCCACCCTAACCTCGCGCCCCGGCCGTCGAAAGCCAGTAATGGCACTAGCAGTAGTCCGGGAACTTCCTCCGCCGCCTCGGCACCGGGATGACGGGTCGAGAAGATTCCATCTTGCAACGCCATTTCCGGCTGCCAACGGCGGAAAATCAGCGGCTTGTCCGAACCGACGACGACCGGCAAGACGAGGGTCCGGCCTTGGTCATAGAGTGCCGCCAGCAAGGGCCGGACGTCGATTTCATCGGCCATCGGCCAATAGCCGGCGATAATGGCCGAGGGTCCCTGTTCGCCGAAACCCGGCTTGGCCCGGTGAAAGTTGGCGACCAGGCGTTGCGCCACATCCCCCGCCGCGGCGTGGGCGGCACGGCGGGTTACCCGGGCGGTGCGTCGCAATTCCTGTTTTTCGTCTTCAACGGCCATGAAGGGAGAGCGCCGGCAAGGAGGAAACGGATAAAAGCTAGGGCGGCCCCGCCCAGCCGTTGGAAGGATATCCTCTGTGGCCTGCTTGTGCAGGTGGGCGCCATATACCAAACCCACGGGCCTGGCAGGGACAGCTCCCGAGGTATCGAAAGCCCCAGGGATGATCAACCTAACGAACGGGGTAGCGACCGCCCTAACGGATGAATTTAAGCCTGTTCCAGTCGTTCGGCAATGTTCTCTATGCGATTGGCCAAATCCTCGATGTCGGCGCTCAGGGATTCTTCTGCGCTCATGATCGCGACGACGCCCTTATCCGCCGTCCGGGCAACGTCCAATTCCGCATAGGCATCGGACAGTTCGTCGGCCATCAAAAGCGAAACCATCACCAGAAGTTGCGCCTCGTCGACCTTGCCGACGGCGGCGATGAGTTCGCCGACCCGGTTGTCGACATAGGTTCCGAGCCGGGAAAGTTGGGCCTCCTGATCATCGTTGCAAACGATCTGGTATTTCTGTCCGTTAATGGTGACCGTGACTTGGGCCATGCTTTCGTCCTCGTTCCCGCCCTAATTCCCGATCGCCGTCCTGAGCCGGCCGATGGCGGCATCGAGGCGGGTGGTTACGATTTCGTTGAGCCCCTTGAGCTTGGCATTTTCATCGCGCAGGCTTTCCAGTTCCTCGACCAACGCCGAGGGAGTCTCGGCGGTCGGTTTCCCGGCGGCGTCGGGAAGCGAATCAAGGCGCCGGTCCAGGGCTTCTTCCAGCCGGGCCACGGCGCTGTCAAGACGGGCCCTGGCGCGCTCTACCTTGGACGGTTTATTCAGATTCGGTTTTTTCACGCTTAATCCTTTTCCGGGACTCCCCCAAAGGGGTCGCTTCGGCCTCGCGCCGGGCCTTGAGGCAGGATAGAACGGCCCCCTTTGCTACGTCAATTTTTATCATAACAAGTCACTATAGCCATTTGATATATAACCTAAAACCCTTACTTGAACAGGCTCGGCCGCAAGTCATTGCGGCAACAAGAATCCGATTGACGGGAGCGGCCTTTCCCTGGATGGTGCGGCATCACAAATCCAATCGCTCTGAAGGCCCGAAGTCCCGATGATGATGACGGCGGCGTTTTCAGAACCAGGGACGGAAAGATACCGGGAAAACCCGATCTCGGTATTCTTAGGGAGGCCTCAAAAATGGCGGTACGAATTGCTATTAACGGATTTGGCCGGATCGGCCGACTGGTCCTGCGCGCGAACCTGGAATCGAAGCGCAACGACGTGGAAGTCGTCGGCATCAACGACCTTGGCCCGGTTGAAATCAACGCCCATCTGCTGAAATACGATTCCAACCACGGGACGCTGCAGACGGAAATTATTATCGACAGCGACAGCATGGATGTCGGAACCGGGCTCATCAAGGTGTCGGCCGAAAGCGATCCGGCCAACCTGCCGTGGAAGGAATTAGGGGTCGATGTGGCCTTGGAATGCACCGGCCTATTCACCGACAGGGAATCGGCGTCCAAACACCTGGACGCCGGCGCCAACAAGGTATTGATCTCCGCCCCGGCCAAGGAGGTCGACATGACCGTGGTCTATGGCGTCAATCACGATCAGCTCGAGGCGCACCACACCGTGGTTTCCAACGCGTCTTGCACCACCAACTGCCTGGCCCCGGTCGCCGATGTCCTGAACAAGGCGATCGGCATCGAAAAGGGATTCATGACCACCATCCACGCCTACACCGGTGATCAACGGCCGCTCGACACCCTGCATTCCGACCAGCGCCGGGCCAGGGCCTGCAGCGTTTCGCTGATCCCGACGTCGACCGGCGCCGCGCGCGCCGTCGGCCTGGTGCTGCCGGAACTGGAAGGCAAACTGGACGGCACCGCCATCCGGGTGCCGACGCCGAACGTATCGCTGATTGATCTCAAATTCACCGCCGGGCGCGAAACCACGGTGGAAGAGGTCAACGCCGCCATCAAGGAAGCATCGGAAGGACACCTGAAGGGTATTCTGGATTATGTGACGGACGAACTGGTTTCCATCGACTTCAACCATAATCCGGCGTCGTCCATCTTCGACGCCACGCAAACTCAGGTCGTCGACGGCAATTTCGTGCGCGTGCTTAGCTGGTACGACAACGAATGGGGATTTTCCAACCGCCTGTCCGACACCGCCGTGGCCATGCATAACGTCGGTTAGAAACCCCGATCAGCCTTGGAAAGACGTAATCTCGATTGAGATTTCGACGCGCCGGTTCCGGGACTGGTTTTCCGGTGTGTCGTTTTTGACCAGCGGGCGGCTGTCGGCAAACCCCTGGGCGGTGATTCTCGATGGCGAGACGGCGGCCCGGGTGATCAGGAAATGAACGACGCTGACGGCGCGGGCCGACGACAGATCCCAATTTGACCGGAACCGGGCCGTGGAAATGGGCGAGTTGTCCGTATGCCCGGAAACCAGTATCTGACCCTTCGTCGCCCTCAATATGCTGGCAATGCGCTTCAGTGTCGGTTCCACCCCGGAGGCGAATTCGGCACCGCCGGCGACAAAGGCCGTGGCGTCGGGGAAACGAATAATGATGCGGTTGCCCTGGTCGATGAGGACGATGCAGGATGACGCCAGCTCACGTTCGAGGGTCCTTCTGAACTGCCAGAGAAAGTTTCTTTTCGCCTTCATGCGCCGGTCGAACTGGACGATTTCGACCGTCAGGCTGGTCGGAGCCTGGATCTGGGACGGGGCCTGGCCGGGCCCTGATTCGCCCTGCTGAATGCTCGGCAACGAAGTCGTGCGCATCACCTTGTCGCCCATCCCGAAGGCGTCGCGCATGGGACCGGCGTTCTTTCGGAAGCTGTCGCTGTCGACTTCGGCAAACGACAAAAGCAACACGAACAAGGCGAACAGCAGCGCCATCAGGTCGGCGAACGTCACCATCCATCGGGGCGCCCCTTCGATTTTCCTTTTATTTTGAGCGTTCATTTCCTGTCCGTCGCCTGTCTATTCATTGGCACCGATCCGCCCGGCCTGTCGGTGGCCCGGCGGCCCGTGTTGGCTCCCGGACTGGGATCGTCCTCGCGCAGGTTACGCTGTTTTTCCGGCAGGTAGGCCTCAAGGATATCGAGGACGGCGGTGGGGTTGTTGCGCTCGTGAATCTGGATGATGGCTTCGATGATCAGGACCCGGTTGGCCTTCTCGATCGCGTTCTTGGCTTCCAGTTTGTCGGAAATGGTAAGCGCGATAAGCTGCGCGATCAACAGCCCGTAAAGGGTCGTCAGCAAGGCTATGGCCATGGCGCGGCCGATGGTCGTCGGGTCGTCCATGCTGCTCAGCATCTGCACCAAGCCGACGAGGGTGCCGACCATGCCGAACGCCGGGGCCGATTCGCCGATCGCCCGGAACACCCGCTCGCCGACTTCCTGGCGCTGGATCGCCAGTTCCATTTTATGGGTCAATATCTTGCGGATGACATCGACTTCGCGGCCGTCGACGCATAGCTGGATGCCCTTAAGGAAAAAGGTGTTGCGGACGTTGACCTTTTCCAACCCAAGAGACCCGCTTTCCGGGCCCGCTTGACCAGACGCATCGTCAGGTTGATGATTTCGCGGGGCTTTCGCGTTCGTTGACGAACGCCGCCCGGATGCCGACGAAAAAGGCAACGAACACGCCCGAGATCGGAAACTTGATCAATGTCGCGGCGAAGGTGCAGCCACAGACAATGAGGTATCCCGGGAGATTGAGGAAAATCGACAGCTCCGACCCGGTCATGATGGCCAGCATCACCACGGTAACGCCGATCACCAATCCAAGAAGGGTTGCTATGTCCACTTGTGGTCTCCCAGGAAAAACCTTAGGTCAGGCTTGGAATCGCCTTCGCCGGCGGCCGTGATCGTAACCGGTTTTACATGGAATTCCCCCGACGGAGAAAGCTTTAGGGAGACTTTTCAGGCATCCATCCGCAAGTAAAAAACGGCGGAAACAGCAATTAGAACGGCAATGAACGAGCGCCCGATCATCGTGCACAGCCTTGAGGACGCCGAGGCGGCGCTGGCCGCGGCGGCGGATCTCGGCGTCCCAGTGACGCTTCGAAGCGCCCCCGGCGCCGCCCGGTATCTGGGCGCCACGGTGTTCCGGGACATGATTTCCGAGGCCGCCAAGCCTTATTCCGGCCTTTCCGTGACCGCCGTTTTCGACTGCGGAGGCGACCCCGGCCTGGCCCTGGGCGCGCTTCGTCACGGGCTGAAGGCGGTTCGGATCGACAGTGCCGCCGACGTCCGCGGCAAGATCGCCGACATCGCCGCCCAATCGGGGGCGCGGGTGGATTTCGGCGACGAAGACAGTATTGAGGCGCTCGATCTCTTGGACTTGGACGACCCGGAGGCCGCGGTCCGGACCTGGTTACGGGAAGGGAAATGACATGCAGACCCTGGATTGCCGCCTCTACCTGATCACGCCGCCGCAATTTGATCCGTCGGTTTTCCCCGACATGCTGGCCCGGGCCTTGGACGGCGGCGACGTGGCCGCCCTTCAATTGCGTCTGAAAGGCGCCGACGACGACGCCCAGCGCCGTGCCGCCGAGGTCCTGCTGCCGCTATGCAAGGACCGGGACGTGCCGTTGCTAATGAACGACCGGCCGGATCTGGCCGCCGAAACCGGGTGCGACGGCGTTCATATCGGTCAGGAGGACGGTGATTACCACCAGGCCCGCGACACCGTGGGCAACGACGCCATCGTCGGCGTCACTTGCCATGATTCCCGTCATTTGGCCATTGAGGCCGCCGCACAGGGGGCCGATTACGTGGCCTTCGGCGCCTTCTTTCCCACCGCCACCAAGCGGGCGAAGAGTTCCGCTCCGGTCGAGATTCTGGAATGGTGGAGCGACTTGATGGTGGTGCCGGTGGTCGCCATCGGCGGCATCACGACCGAAAACTGCCCTCCCCTGGTCCGCGCCGGGGCCGATTTCCTGGCCGTCGTCTCGGCTGTCTGGGACCACCCGGAGGGTCCGGCGGCGGCGGTCAAAGCCTTCAACGAAGCAGTCCGAGGCGCCGCCTGAGGCGGTCATTGCGTCGCCCATTCCAACCTGTTAGCTTCCGCGCCTCGGGTCCGAACGAGGGCCTCGAAAACACGGTTACAAGCAATGAAAATCAACGGCAACGCCATCCGAACCGGTATGGTGATCGAACACCAGGGCGGCCTTTGGCGGGCCGTCAAGATCCAGCACACCCAACCCGGCAAGGGCGGCGCCTATTTGCAGGTCGAACTCAGGGACATCCGCACCGGGACCAAGCTCAATGAACGCTTCCGCTCGTCGGAAACGGTCGAACGGGCGCGGCTGGACCAAAAAGAGTTTCAGTTCCTTTTCGCCGACGGCGAAATGCTCACCTTCATGGATGCCGAGACCTTTGATCAGGTGACGATCGACCGGGACCTGCTGGGCGAAGACCAGGTGCCTTTCCTGCGGAACAACATGACCGTCATCATCGAAAGCCACGAGGGCTCGATCATCGGCGTCCAGCTTCCCGATACGGTGTCCCTCGAGGTCACCGACGCCGACGCCGTCGTCAAAGGGCAGACGGCGTCTTCGTCATACAAACCGGCGACATTGGAAAACGGTGTCCGCTGCATGGTTCCGCCTCACATCGTGGCCGGTACCCGCATCGTCATCAGCACCGCCGACGGTTCCTACGTGGAACGGGCCAAGGACTGACCCTCCTCATTTCAGGGATTTGTTTAATGGCACAGCGGTCAGCGTTATTGAATGTGATGACGGCCGCGGCCACCAAGGCGGCCAGGGGGCTGGTCCGCGACTTCGGCGAGATCGAAAATCTTCAGGTGTCGAAGAAAGGCCCGGCGGATTTCGTCACCACCGCCGACAAGAAAGCCGAAGAAGTCCTGGTCGCCGGGTTGACGAAAGCACGGCCCCGGTTCGGTTTCCTGCTTGAGGAGGGCGGCAAAATCGAAGGCGCCGACACGTCGAACCGCTGGATCATCGACCCCTTGGATGGGACCACCAACTTTCTTCACGGGATTCCGCACTTTTCCATTTCCATCGCCCTGGAGCGAGACGGCGAGCCCGTGGCCGGGGTTATTTACGAGCCGATCACGGATCAGATGTTCTGGGCCGAAAAAGGCCAGGGGGCGTATCTCAACGGTCGGCGAATCCGAGTCTCGGCCCGCCGCCGCCTTGAGGAATCGCTGTTCGCCACCGGTATCCCGTTCGCCGGCAAACAGGACCATGACCGGTTCCTGAGCCAGTTGAAGGCGGTCATGGCGGTTTCGGCGGGAGTCCGGCGTTTCGGTTCGGCGGCGCTCGACCTGGCCTACGTGGCGGCCGGGCGCTACGAGGGGTTTTGGGAGATCGGCCTGCATCCTTGGGACATCGCCGCCGGTATTGTCCTGGTCCGTGAAGCCGGAGGGTTCGTCACCGACATCGGCGGCGGCGGAATGATGGAAAGCGGCGAAATCCTCGCCGCCAACGACTCCCTGCATGGACCGCTTTTGAAGATTCTCGCCGGCCGCTCCGCTTAAAAAACTTATAAAAAAATCCCTTTATGGTCAGGTCTCGGGTGGCCCGGAACCGCAAACCGGTTGTCTGTCAGCCGCCCCTTGGCTATGGTGAATCGCAAGTAATCAAGGGAACCTGCCGATGGCCCCCTATGGCGGGCACCGGCTTGGATGGGAAACGGAACATCAACGCGATATTCATGAAAATCTTACCAGGCCCGTTCCTGGCATCGGCCCGCCGCCTGATGATGGTCGCGGCACTGGCGGCCGTGTCCCTGTCCTTCGGCGGCAGCGGCGCCAAGGCCCAGGGCAGCGTCGACCTGAGCACCGACCATGTGACCGTCGATCTTAGTGTTATCGGAGATTCCGGCGGCTCGCCGGCGGCGGGAACGCCTTATTTGGTCCGCCCACCTGGAACCGGGGCTCGCCGTGGTCTTTTGTTGCCGGGACGGAAAAATCCTGTGTCGCGGCTCCTTGTCGCGGTTCCCAAAGGCCCGCGCATCAAGTTGAAACCACCCTCGGCCAAGGGCAAGAAGGCCGCCAAGCGGGTGGCCAGGAAAAAGCCCAAACCGAAAAAGCCCGCCATGCCGGCCGTTACCGCGACCAAACTCCCGGCGCCTTTAAAGGCCCCCGTTGCTCCGCCGCCGGAGCCGGCAAAGCCGGCCAAGAAAATGGCCGCGGCCAAGTCCGCCCCACCGGCACCACCCGCAGTCGAAAAAACGGTGGTCAAAAAACCGGCCCCGCCACCGGCCAAGGCGCCAAAAAAAGCCGCCGAGCCAAAACCGGCGCCAAAGCCCAAACCGGTAGCGACGGCAAAGCCGAAACCGGAAACCAAAGAACAGGCCGCGCTGCCGCCACCCAAGAAAACCATAAAAACCGGCCCCGCCCTTCAGGTGGCCTTCGGGGCCACCGCCTCGAAGCTGCCCCCCGAGGCCAAGAAGGGCCTGAAGGGCTTGGCTGAGAAGCTGAAAGACAAAAAGAACCTGCGCTTGCAGCTTTTGGCCTATGCCGGCGGCAAAGCCCTGTCCCCCAGCAAGGCCCGCCGGATGTCCCTGTCCAGGGCCTTGTCGGTTCGATCATTCCTTATCGAAAACGGGATCCGCAGCACGCGAATTGACGTTCGGGCCTTGGGCAGCAAGACCACGGAAAAGCCCCTCAACAGGGTCGATGTCAATATCGTCGAAAGATGATTTCGGCCCTATAATCCCGGGCTCCCCCGGACACCGAAGAAACGATCTTGAGGGCGACAATGACCCGGCCACGTAAATACCTCATCCGGATGTTCGTTTTCGTGATCGCCATCACCGGTTTGTGCGGGTTCCTTTTCCTGCCTCTGCATGGCGCCTTCATGGCCAATGCGCCATTGAACGGCCTGATTGTCGGCGTTTTGGTTATCGGCGTCATCTATAACTTCCGCCAGGTGCTGATGCTCTATCCCGAAGTCGCCTGGATCGAAGAATTCCAACAAAACGGCACCCCCCTTTCCGAACCCCAGCCGCCGAAATTGCTGGCCCCGATGGCGACCATGGTCGGCGATCACAAGGACCGGCTGTCGCTTTCCACCCTGGCGATGCGTTCGCTGCTGGACGGGATCGTCTCACGCCTGGACGAATCGCGGGATATTTCGCGTTACACCGTTGGCCTGCTTATTTTTCTCGGCTTGTTGGGCACGTTTTGGGGGCTGTTGGAAACGGTCGCCTCGATCAGCAATGTCATCGGCGGGCTCAACGTCGAAAGCGGCGATTCGATTGCCGTTTTCGACGATCTTAAAAAGGGTTTGAAGGCGCCCATGGCGGGCATGGGAACAGCGTTTTCAACCTCCCTGTTCGGGCTTGGCGGCTCCTTGGTGCTGGGCTTTCTGGATTTGCAGGCCAATCAGGCGCAGAACCGGTTTTACAACGAGCTCGAAGAATGGCTGTCCACGGTCACCCGGTTGGCGACTAGTTCCTTGTTGGGTGAAAGCGACCAGCCGATCCCGGCCTATGTTCAGGCGCTTTTGGAGCAGACGGCGGAAAGCCTTGAAAACCTGCAACAGACCATCACCCGTGGCGAGGAAAACCGGATATCGGTCAACAGCAACATCATCGCCCTCGGCAACAAGCTGGAAACCCTGACCGACCACATGCGCACCGAACAAACGTTGATGAAAAGCCTGGCCGAAACCCAGATGGAGATGAAGCCGATCCTGGCCAAAATCGCCGAAGGATCGACGGCGGCAGGCATGGATGAATCGACGCGTTCCCATATCCGCAACCTGGACGTCTACCTGACGCGTTTGACCGAAGAACTTTCGAGCGGACGCAAAGAACTGGTCCAACAACTGCGCAGCGAAATCAAGCTGCTGGCCCGCACCATCGCCGCCTCGGGCGACGATTAGGCCGGCCCCCTAGGTTTCCATGGCCGCCCTCGCCCGCCGCCGGCAACGCGCCACCAACATCTGGCCGGGGTTCGTCGACGCCCTGGCGACGATGTTGATGGTCATCATGTTTTTGCTGATGGTCTTCGTTCTGGCGCAGTTTTTCCTCGGCCAGGCCCTTTCCGGGCGCGATCAGGCCCTATCCCGGTTGCAAAACCAAGTCAACGAACTGGCCGAACTTCTGTCGCTTGAAAGGCGCTCCAGCAAGGATTTGCGCAAGAACTTCGCACAATTGTCGGAGGAGTTGCAGATTTCCGTCGCCCTTCGCGACGACCTGAAAACCACCATCGGCCAGCTTCGCCAGCGCGCCGAAGCGGCGGAACGGGACTTGACGTCGGCACAGGCGGCCCTCAAGGCCGACAAATCGAAAATCGCCGCCCAATTGGAAGAACTGGCCGACCTGTCCCGGGACATCGCGGCGCTCCGGGCGCTGCGCGAGGAGTTGCAGTCGAAAATCGCCGAGATGGCGGGCAAGTTAGAGGAATCGGGCAAGGTGCTGTTGGCGGAAAAAGAGCTTTCCAAGAGCGCCCGCGCCCAGGTGGCGCTCCTGAACCAGCAGACGGCGGCGTTACGCGAAACGCTGGCGAAAATTTCCGCCGCCCTTGAAGCGTCCGAAAAACGGGCCGCCGAACAAAAGGTCCAGATCGCGTCGCTGGGCAAGCGCCTGAACGCGGCCCTGGTCAGCAAGGTGCATGAATTGAGCCGTTATCGGTCGGAATTTTTCGGCCGCCTTCGGGACCTGCTGGGGGGGCAAAAAGGGGTGCGCATCGTCGGCGACCGCTTCGTTTTCCAGTCCGAGGTCCTGTTCGCCAAGGGGGCGGCCGATATCGGCGATGCCGGGAAGAACCAGCTTCTGCAACTGGCCCGGACACTGAAACAGATATCGCGCGAAATTCCCGCCGATATCGACTGGATCCTGCGCGTCGACGGCCATACGGACAAAGACCCGATTAAGACCGCCCGGTTTCCTTCGAATTGGGAGCTGTCTTCGGCAAGGGCGATTTCGGTGGTCCAGTTTCTGATCAATCAGGGGCTGTCCCCCAATCGTCTCGCCGCCACCGGCTTTGGCGAGTTTCGGCCCCTGGATGACCGCAGCGACGAAATCGCCAAACGCCGGAACCGCCGAATTGAGTTGAAATTAACCCAACGCTGACCCATTCCCTATTCCGTGCCGATCGTTTTGTAGGACGGCTCCTAACCCGGGCGGGCCGCCGTCGATGGGAACCCAGGCATCCATGTTGATTCTCTTTTTCATTGTCTTCATCGACCTGATCGGCTTTGGCGTCATCATTCCGCTGCTGCCTTTCTATGCCGAGTTCTACCAAGCCTCCCCGGCCACGGTCGGGCTGGTGATGGCGACTTATTCGTTCACACAATTCCTGGCGGCGCCTTTCTGGGGCCGGCTTTCCGACAGGATTGGGCGGCGGCCGGTCCTTTTGATCAGCCTTGCCGGTGCCGCCTTATCCTATGTCTGGCTCGGGTTTGCCGAAAGCCTGTGGATGTTGTTCGCGGCCCGGGCCGCCGGCGGCGCCATGGCCGGAAACATTTCCGCCGCCTTCGCCTACGTCGCCGACATCACGACCCGGGAAAACCGCGCCCAAGGGATGGGTGTCATCGGCGCCGCCTTCGGGCTCGGATTTATCGCCGGGCCGGCCATCGGCGGCTTCCTCGCGGGGTCTGATCCCGTCAATGCCGATTTCCAGAGCCCGGCCTTCGCCGCCGCCGGGCTGTCGGCGGCGGCCTGGATCATGGCCGTGGTGGTGTTGAAGGAATCGCTGCCGGTTGAAATCCGCCGGAAGCTGGCCGCCCAACCGGCGAAAAAACGCCTGGCCATGTTCCGCGAGGCCCTGGGCCGTCCCCACCTCGGGTTGTTGATTCTGATGACCTTTCTGGCGACCTTCGTTTTTGCCGGCCTTGAAGCCACTTTTGCCATGTGGTCCCGGCGGCAGTTCGGTTGGGGGCCGGAACAAAACGGTTATCTGTTCGCCTTCGTCGGTCTTCTTAGCGCCGCCATCCAGGGTGGTTTGGTCGGCCGGCTGGCGCGCCGGTTCGGTGAAGCGCGGTTGATTATTCAGGGCGCCGGGGCGCTAGCGGTCGGGGTGCTGCTGATTCCCTTCTCCAACCATATTGCGGTGCTGATCATTGCCATGGCCATTGCCGGGTATGGCTTTTCCATCATCTCACCCTCGTTGAACAGCTTGATCTCGCTTCAGGTCGGCGAAGACGAACAGGGCGGCATCATGGGCGTGACCCGGTCGGCCTCGACAATGGCGCGGTTTACCGGCCCGGCCTGGGCGGGTTTTCTTTTTGGCGTTTTGGGAATGGACTGGCCCTATTTCGGCGGCGTCCTGGTCATGCTGATCGTCGTCGCCCTGGGCTTTAAGGCCAAGAAAGCCCTCGATCCGGCAGGTAAAGACCCTGACATCGAGAAATCCTCTCCTTAGGCCCTTACTTTTACCCGCGACCCTTGAACCCCGGGGCGGCTTCCCGTATATAAGGCGCCTTCAAACCGGGAACGCAAAAATGAAAAAAGACACCCACCCAGAATATCATCAGATCACCGTCCAGATGACCGACGGCTCCACCTACACGACCCGCTCGACCTGGGGCAAGGAAGGCGACACCTTGAAGCTGGACATCGATCCGAAAACCCATCCGGCCTGGACGGGGGTTCACCGCCTCGTCGACAGGGGCGGCCAATTGGCCAAATTCAATAAAAGGTTTAAGGATTTAGGCCTTAAAGGCTAGGCGCGTCTCGAAGCCTGTTTCAACCTTTTAAAGTGACCGCGAGGACGCCGGCAATCCCGGCGTCCGATTTATTTTTCGGTCCCTTACCCCCCTTGGACGAACCGGCAAAAATCCCCGCTGGATCATTGCTTTTTCGTTCGTCTACAAGTTTGCCCCTCATTTAGGACTTTGATAAACTGAAGTGTTTAAAGTTTGGTCCTCTAATATAGGATGATTCTGTGCATGCCCCTTTTTGGATGTGACGTATCCGTTGGGTCGAGGAAAGGGATGGGGTGGTCCTCCCAGACCATGTAAGGCGGTTTTGTCCGTTGGTTAACGATGACGAAGAAAATCAATCACGTAGTTCAGGTTCAGCAAAATGGTCGGTGGAGCATCCATGCCCGTTTCCCCGAAAGCCAGAAGGACGCCGCGATCGAAGAGGGCAGGCAACTCGATAAACTAAGCGCCATCGACTTGGTCAAG
>PTLK01000001.1 GCA_002938075.1 Alphaproteobacteria bacterium MarineAlpha3_Bin3 | reverse complement strand
CCCGGCGGATGGCCGGCGAGATCACCGAGGACGAGTTCAAGCCCTTGCGGCTGATGAACGGGCTTTACATCCAGCTCCATGCCTACATGCTTCGGATCGCCATTCCCTACGGCATGCTGTCGTCGACGCAGCTTCGTAAGCTCGCCCATATCGCGCGCACCTACGACCGCGGCTACGGCCACTTCACGACCCGCCAGTGCATCCAGTTCAACTGGCCGAAGCTGGAGGATACGCCGGAAATCCTGGCCGAGTTGGCCGAGGTCCAGATGCACGCCATCCAGACCAGCGGCAACTCGTTCCGCAACGTCACCGCCGACCAGTACGCCGGCGTCAGCGCCGACGAGATCGATGATTCGCGCCCCTACGCCGAGATCATCCGCCAGTGGGGGGCGCTGCATCCCGAGTTCTCGTACCTGCCGAGGAAATTCAAGATCGCCGTCACCGGCTCGCCCAATGACCGCACGGCGGCCAAGTTCCACGACATCGGCGTCATCCTGAAGAAGAACGATGCTGTCGAGACCGGTTTCGAGATTATCATCGGCGGCGGCCAGGGGCGGACGCCGATGATCGCCCAGACCGTCCGCGAGTTCCTGCCCCGGCACGATCTCTTGAGCTACCTGGAAGCGATCATGCGCATCTACAACCTGATGGGGCGGCGCGACAACATCTTCAAGGCCAAGCTCAAGATCCTGGTCTACAAGCTCGGCATCGACGAGATGCAGAAGCTGGTCGAGGAGGAGTGGAACCAGATCAAGGACGGGCCCCTGAAGCTGCCCCAGGCCGAGATCGACCGGGTCGCGGCCCACTTCGCGCCGCCGCCCTTTGAGACGGTGGAATCCGACCCCCGGGCGTTCGACATCCACAAGTTCGAGAGCCTGGCCTTCGCCCGCTGGGCCCGCACCAACGTCGCCGCCCACAAACAACCCGGATACGCCATCGTCAATCTAACCCTTAAACCCACCGGCGGTGTGCCGGGCGACGCGACGGCGGAGCAGATGGACGCTGTCGCCGACCTGGCCGACCGCTACAGCCTCGGCGAGATCCGCGTCACCCACGAACAGAACCTGGTATTCGCCCATGTCAAGGAGGCCGACCTCTACCGGCTTTGGCGGGCGCTCGACGAAATCGGTTTCGCGACCCCGAACCTGAGCCTCATCGGCGACATGATCTGCTGCCCGGGGCTCGATTACTGCGGCCTCGCCAACGCCCGCTCGATCCCGGTGGCGCAGCGTATCGGGAAGCGCTTCGCCGATCTCGACCGGCAACTGGACATCGGCGAGCTGAGGCTGAAGATTTCGGGCTGCATCAACGCCTGCGGCCACCACCACGTCGGGCACATCGGCATCCTCGGCGTTGAACGCAAGGGCGAGGAGTACTACCAGATTACCCTCGGCGGCAACCCTGCCATGGATGCCACCATCGGCGACGTCGTCGGGCCGGCGTTCTCGTCCGACGACGTTGTCGACGCGGTGGAAACGGTTGTCACCACCTATGTGAAGCTACGCGCCGACGGCGAACGATTCCTCGACACCTACCGCCGGGTCGGCGCCGAGCCGTTCAAGGAGCGGCTTTATCCGGAGAAGACCGATGCCGCTGCTTAAAAGCGGCAAGCTGGTCGACGACCCCTGGACCCACGTTGCCGACGAGGTGGCGATCCCGGCGTCGGGGCCGGTGATCGTCGGCCTCAAGCGCTGGCGCGAAGAACGGGCCACGCTCATTAAGCGCAAAGACCCGGTCGGCGTGCGGCTGCAAAGCGACCATACGGCGGGCGACGTCGCCGACGATCTGGAGCATCTTGGCGTCGTCGCGTTGGCGTTCCCGGTGTTCAAGGACGGCCGCGCGTACACCAACGCCCGGCGGCTGAGGGAACGCCACGGTTACCGGGGCGAGGTCCGGGCCATCGGCAACGTGCTCCGCGACCAGTACCTGTTCATGCAGCGCTGCGGCTTCGATGCGCTTGAAGTCAAGGAAGGCGAGACGGAGCAGGACTGGCAGCGTGCCACCGGCGCCATCACCGTCTTCTATCAGCCGGCCGCCGACGGCCGGGAAACGGTGATCCGGAAAAGGCACTCCCAGACGTCCTAGGATTCAAAATAAACGAAGGAGCACTCCCGTTCTTTCTCCTGGGCGGGGCGGGCTTGTATTGCCTGATGGCGGCGGCTTGAGTATTCTCCCTTGCAACAGACCTGGGAACAATCATCCAAACTTTAGGGAGAATCCGTTGGCCGGACCTCATTATATTGTCCATGACAAGACCGATTCCGTCGGCGTCGTCGTTGTCGAAGGGGTCAAGAAGGGCCAGATGCTGACCGGTTGGGTCATGCAGGGCAACAAGACCGTCAGGATGAAATGCCTGAACACCATTCCCATCGGCCACAAAATCGCCCTCGCGCCGATGAAGAAGGGCGACACCATCCTTAAGTACGGACACGACATCGGCAAGGCCGTCGCCGCCATCAAGAAGGGCGGTCACGTCCACGTCCAGAACCTGAAGACAAAAAGGTGGTAGCCATGGCCAGGAAAGCAAGAAAAACCACGACCAAAGGCAAAGCGGCGAAGCAAAACAAGCGCACCAAGGCGACGAGGCGGCTCAGCGCCAAATCCGACAGGCGGGCAAAGTCCAACCGCCGCACCGGTGCCAAGCCGGCCAAGCGCGCCGCCTCCAAAACCAACAGGCGGACCAAGGCCACCCGGCGCACCACAGCTAAGCCCACCCGGCGGGTCCGGCCCAGAAGGCGCGCCCAGGTGAAGCGCGCCCCGGTCAGGCGTTCAGGGACCAAGAAACCGACGTTCATGGGCTGGCGGCGCAAGAACGGCCGCGTCGGAATCCGCAACCATGTCATCATCCTGCCGTTGGACGACCTGTCCAATGCCGCCTCTGAATCGGTCGCCAACAACATCAAAGGCACCCTGGCGATCCCCCATTCCTACGGCCGGCTGCAATTCGGCGAGGACCTGGAGCTTCACTTCCGCACCCTTATCGGCACCGGTTCCAACCCCAATGTCGCCGCCGTTATCGTCATCGGCATCGAACCGGAATGGACCGGCCGCGTCGTCCGAGGCATCGCCAAGACAGGCAAGCCGGTCACCGGCTTCGCCATCGAGAAACACGGTGACATCAAGACCGTCGCCAACGTCAGCCGCAAGGCCAAGGAATACCTGCAATGGGCCTCCGAACTGGAGCGCCAGAAATGCCAGGTCAAGGACCTGTGGGTTTCGGTCAAATGCGGCGAGTCCGACACCACGTCCGGGCTGGCGTCGAACCCGACGGTCGGCAACTTCATCGACAAATTCGACGCCTGGGGTGCGACCACGTGTTTCGGCGAAACGTCGGAGATCACCGGCGCCGAGCTCAACTGCGCCGCGCGCGGCAAGACCAAGAAGATCGGCCAGAAGTTTCTCAACACTTGGCAGGCCTACATGGACGAGGTCATCGAGCCCCACAAGACCGACGACCTGTCCGATTCGCAGCCGACCAAGGGCAACATCGAAGGCGGGCTGACGACGATCGAGGAAAAGGCCTTCGGCAATCTTGAGAAGATCGGCAAGAAGACCCGCTACATCGACGTTCTCGGCCCCGCCGAGGCGCCGAAGAAGGGCCCGGGGCTCTATTTCATGGACAGCTCTTCGGCCGCCGCCGAATGCGTGACCCTTCAGGCTGCCGCCGGTTTCGTCGTCCACCTGTTCCCGACCGGCCAGGGCAACATCATCGGCAACCCCATCGAGCCGGTGATCAAGCTTTCCGCCAACCCGCGCACCGTGCGCACCATGGGCGAGCACGTTGACCTGGACGTTTCCGGCATCCTCAGGCGCGAGATGACCCTCAACAAGGCCGGCGAGGCGCTGATCGACATCACGATGCGCACCTGCAACGGCCGCCTGACGGCGGCGGAAACCCTCGGCCACCGGGAATTCGTGCTGACCAAGCTTTACCGCAGCGCCTGACCGGGCCTGGGGCGCGCGAAAACCGGAGGGGGGGGCGATCCATGGCGGTACGCAGCCTCGGCGACCTGCATGACCTGGCCGTCGGGGTGTTGAAGGCGTCGAAAACTTCGCATGAGAACGCCGTCTCCGTTGCCAATGCCCTCGTCAAGGCCGATGCCGACGGATTGGCGTCCCACGGCGTTGCCCGGCTGCCGGCGTTCTCGGCCCAGGCCATCGCCGGCAAGATCGACGGCTTCGCCGAACCGTCGTTGACCGTCACCGGCGACGCGGTGCTTCGCGTCGATGCCCGTTCCGGCTTCGCCTTTCCCGCCATCGACATCGGCCTCGATAAGGCCCAGGAGATCGTCGGGCGCACCGGCGTCGTCGCCGTCGCCGTCGGCCATTCGCATAACGCCGGGGTCATGGGCCACCATACGGAGCGTATGGCGGACGTCGGCCTCGCCGCCATCGCCTTCACCAACTCTTTCGGGGCCATCGCGCCCTGGGGCGGCAGCCGGCCTCTTTACGGCACCAACCCGATCGCCTTTTCGTGCCCGCGCAAGGACGCCCCACCGCTGGTCGTCGATACCTCCCTCAGCAAGATCGCGCGCGGCAAGGTCAAGCTCGCCGCCGACCGGGGCGAAGCGATCCCGGAAGGCTGGTGCCTGGACACCGACGGCAATCCGACCACCGACGCCAAGGCCGGCTTCGAGGGCTCGTTCCTGCCCATGGGCGACGCCCGGGGCGCGGCGCTGGCGCTGATGGTGGAAATGCTGTGCTCAGCCATGACCGGGTCGAACTTCGCCTTCGAGGCGAGTTCGTTCTACGACGCCGAGGGATCGCCGCCCCACGTCGGCCATTTGTTCGTGGTGTTCAAGCCGGAAAACCTCGGCGGCGACGGTTTCCTCGACCGCGCCGAGGAACTGATGGCGACGATCCTCGAACAGCCGGGCACCCGGCTGCCGGGAAGCCGGCGGCTGGAAAACCGCGACAAGGCGCACGCCGAGGGCGTAGAGATTCCCGACACGCTGTTGGATGAAATCGATACTCTGTTGGCGGGTTAGCCCCGATCGGAAACCCCCATGGCACACGAGAACAAGGTTATGAAATCCATCAATTCCCCGAATGGGGGGCGTTGCGTTGATATTTTCGTGCGTCCCGACGCCACCTTCGGCTTCGAGGAATTCCGCCGGGATTCAGAAGATGCAAGGGGCTGGTTCCCGATCGCCGACCATGGGGGCCGAATTTTCCCTACCGAAGAGGACGCCTTCAACGAAGCCCGCTCGAAAATCCCCTGGCTTGTGAATGCCGGGGGGAATGCCGGGCCGGGCGGTTAATCACTTCCCGTCACCACCTTGCCCGGGTTCATGATGCCCTTTGGGTCGAGCGTGCGTTTGATCAGCCGCATCAGGTCCAGCTCAACGCCGGACTTGTATTTTTCCAGCTCTTGTTTCTTCAGCACCCCGATGCCGTGTTCGGCGCTGAAGCTACCGCCCAGTCCGACGGCGATGTCGTGGATGGCCGGGCAGAGCTTTTCGGCATCGCCGGGGAAGGCCCGGGCGTCGCCGTCCGGGGCCGGGCTCAGGTTGTAGTGGATATTGCCGTCGCCGATGTGGCCGAAGGTCACCAGCCGCGCGCCGGGGATGATCTGCAGCGATTTTTCCTCGGCGGCCTCCAGGAATTCGGGGATTTTCGACACTGGGACGGAAACGTCGTGCTTGATGGAGCCTCCGGCGTGTTTCTGGGCCTCGGGGATGGTCTCGCGCAGGCGCCACAATTCGTCCGCCTGGCGGCCGCTTTCGGCGATCACCGCATCGAGCGCCTCGCCGGCCTCGATGGCGCCGGCCAGCGCCGCTTCGGCCGCTTCGCGGCCTGACGAAAGCTCGATCAGGGCATAATCGCCATGCCGGGCCTGGAACGGGTCGCGGGTGGCGTCGATGTGTTCCAGCACCAGGTCTAGGCAGGCCCGGTTCAGGTATTCGAATGTCGTCACCCCGTCGCCGGTGGCGCCGCGCAGGCGCGACAACATCGCCGTTGCCCCCCGGGCCCCGGCGACGGCGCAGAACACGGTGGCGACATCGGCGGGTCGGGGATAGAGCTTCAACACCGCCGCGGTGATGATGCCCAGCGTTCCTTCGGCACCGAGGAAAAGCTGCTTCAGGTCGTAGCCGGTGTTGTCCTTCCTGAGACCGCGCAACCCTTCGAGAATCCTCCCGTCCGCCAGCACCACTTCCAGCCCCAGCACCAGGTCGCGGGCGTTGCCGTAGCGCAGCACCTGCACCCCGCCGGCGTTGGTCGACAAATTGCCGCCGATCTGGCAACTGCCTTCGGCGGCTAGGCTGAGCGGGAACAGCCGCCCGGCGTCCCCGGCGGCGGCCTGGATATCGGCGAGTACGCACCCGGCCTCGGCGATCAGGGTATTGTTGACCGCATCGACCTCGCGGATGGTGTTCATGCGCGACATCGACAACACGATCTCCAGGCCGCTTTGGTCCGGGACCGAGCCACCGCAATATCCCGTATTGCCGCCCTGGGGCACGATGCCGACGCCGTTTTCGGCGCAGATTTTGACGATTTCGGCAACCTGGGCCGCCGTTCGCGGCCTCAGCACCAAGGCCGCGTCGCCGTGGTAAAGGTCGCGTTCGTCGGTCAGGTACGGCGCCTTGGCGTCCGCGTCCTCTAACCAGCCGCCGTCGCCGGCGGCGGCCTTCAAGCCTTCCAGGACTTGCGGCGAAAGGGTGGGCATGGCGGTCCCGGGCCGGTTCCCGGCCTACCAGTAGCTGAGCGCGTCGCGGAACAGGCCCAGCAACTGATCCCGGTCCGGCGGCAGCGGCGAATTGTCCAACAGCCGTTTCTGTGGGAACGCCCGGTCGGTTAGCGCGTCGAGGTCGTCTTCCGAATAGCCGACGCCGCGAAGACCGTTGGGGATGCCAGTCTGGCGCATCATCTCGATGACCCGATCGGCGAGGATATTTCCGGCGTCCTCCAGTGCCGCCCCTTCGACGTCGGCGCCCATGCCCTCGGCCGCCTTCATATGACGCTCCGGGCAGGCCGGGCCGGTAAAGCGGAACACCGCCGGCGCGTTGACGATTACCGAAATCCCGTGCGGCACCATCGGCTGGTTGGACGGCCACCCCGGCGCCGTGTAATCGCGCACCAGCCCGGCGACGGCATAGGACATACCGTGGGGCAGGTGGCAGCCGGCGTTGCCGAAGCCGATGCCGGCCAGCATGCCGGCGAACATCAGCGGCTCATAGGTGGCGGAATTGTCGGCCTCGTTGACGGCGTCGATGATGTTGGCGCCGATCAGCCGGATCGCCTCTTGGCACGCCAGGTCCGAGTAGGGGTTGGCGCCCTGGCCCAGGGGACGTTTGTTTGAATCCTCCGGCGCCGGGCGGTGGCTGAACGGCCGCGCGGTCAGGCTTTCGACGGCGTGGCTGAAGACGTCGAAGCTATTGGCGGCGATGATCGCCCGGGGCAGGGTGGCGAGCGCCGTCGGGTCGAGGATCCCCAATTGGGGCCGCAGGCGGGCATGGGCGATGCCGGTCTTGGCCTCCATTTCCAGCAGGTCGAAGACGGCGATGCCGGTGCATTCCGACGCCGTGCCGAAGGTGGTCGGGCACGCGATATGGGGCTTCAACGGCCCCGGGACCGGCTTCGCCTCGCCGATCGGGGCATTGACGTAGGCCAGGAAGTCGTCCGGATAGGTCGAATACAGGTTCGACGCCTTGGCCGTGTCCATCACCGAGCCGCCACCGACGGAAACGAAGCCGTCGAAGCCGCCGTCGGTGGCGAAGGCTGTGCCGGCCTTGAACGAGCGGTCCGTCGGCTCGACCTCCGTCTCGTCGTAAATGGCAAAGTCTATGCCGGCGGCCTTCAGGGACTTAGTCGCGATGGCGACTGGCTCCAGCTTGGCCACCGTGGGATCGGTGTAAAAGGCGACCCGGGTTAGCCCTAAGGCCTTGGCGTCGTCGCCGATCTCGCGCAACGATCCGGGACCGAACTTGATCTTCGGCGCCTCGACGGTGAACGCGTTGTCGCCGCCGTCGCCGGGCTCGAAATAGGGGTCAAGGGACATGGGTGACCGTTATCCTCCGGTATGATCTTTCTGGTTGCCAATCATAACGGGCGCTAGGATGGTGCCGCCAGTATTTATCATTCCAGGCGAGCCAACGGATGAACCAAAATTCAGGGAACCACCGCCACGTCACCGTCATCGGCGCCGGAATCGTCGGCATGTCGTGCGCGTTGCATCTGTTGCGCGAAGGCCATCAGGTGCGGGTGATCGACCGCCTGCCGCCCGGCGAGGGATGTTCCTACGGCAACGCCGGGCTGTTCGCCGATTACTCCTTCGTACCGCTGTCCCTGCCGGGGGTGCTCGCCAACGTGCCGAAATGGCTTTTGGACCCCTTGGGGCCGCTGGCGATCCGCTGGCGGCATGCGCCGAAGATGCTTTCGTGGCTTCTTCGTTTCGTCCGCGCCGGGCGGCCGCAAAGGGTGGCCGAAATCTGCGACGCCCTTTCGCCGTTGTTGAGCTCGGCGCTGGAGGAGCACCTGACCCTGGCCAGGGGCACCGACGCCGAGGGGCTGATCCGCACCCAGGGCTACATGTACGTTTACGAGGACGCGGTTTCCGCGGCCAAGGAGGTGCTGAACTGGCGGCTCCGGATCGAGCGCGGCGCCGACGTCCGCGAGATCGGCGCCGACGAGATCCGCGAACGCGAACCGGCGCTGGCGCCGATCTACGAGAAAGGTTACTTCCTGCCGAACCTCGGCTTTACCGTCGATCCGCACGGCCTGGTCAAGGGGCTGGGCAAGCACTTTGCCCAATCGGGCGGGGTGGTGGTGTTGCGCGACGTCCTTGACGTCGACATCGGACCCGATGGCCCGAGAAGCCTTTTGACCGGTGAAGGACCGGTGGAAGTGGACCAAATCGTCATCGCCGCCGGCGCCTGGTCGGGAAGCCTGGCAGCGCGTTTGGGAAGTCCCGTGCCCTTGCAGGGGGAGCGCGGCTATCACGTCATCCTGCCCGACCCGGGGATCGAACTGAATTCCGCCGTCTTCGCCGGCGGGCGGAAGTTCGTCGCCACCCCGGTCGAGCCCGGGATCAAGTTCGCCGGAACATCGGAATTTGGGGGCCTGGAGGCGCCGCCCAACATGGCCCGGGCCCGGGTCCTGCTGCGCCACGCGAAAAGGATGTTCCCCGGCATCAACACCGAAAACGCCTGCGAATGGTCGGGGTTCCGCCCGACGCTGCCCGACAGCCTGCCGGTGATCGGCCGCTCGCCGGTTTTTGAAAACGTCTTCTTCGCCTTCGGCCATCAGCATGTCGGGTTGACCGGCGGCCCCCGGACGGGCCGTATCATCGCCGACCTGGTGGCCGGCCGGACGCCTAACATCGACATCCGGCCGTTCCAGGCCGACCGGTTTTAGGCGAAGGCATGCCCGGGAACATTAAAGACACAAGGTTTTTGGGCCGGAACAGGGAATCCAGGCCGACAGGGTTTGCCAAACCTGATAACATGCAAGCCAAGGCTTTCGGAGGATGACATGATGGTGCGCCGCCGTGACTTTCTCGGCCCTTGGCTGGCGGCCCTTTTTATCGCCGCCCTTGTGGCCGCTGGCTTGCCGCCGGGGCCGGCCCGGGCGGATGAATTCGGCGCCGGGGCCAAGAAATTCATCGAGATTTTGACCTCTGACGCGATTTCCATGCTGACGGTCGAGGATATCTCTAAGACCGAACGGGCCGACCGGTTCCGCCGGTTGATGAACGAGAACTTCGCCATCAAGGGAATCGCCAAATTCGTCATCGGCCGCCATTGGCGGAAAGCCACCGAATCCGAGAAAAAGGAATACCTGCAACTTTTCGAGGATTTGCTGGTCGACACCTATGCCGACCGTTTCGCCAAGTATTCGGGCGAAAAACTAGTGGTCAACAAATCGGAAGTGAGAGGCAAGGGCGATGCCCTCGTCCATACGATCATGATCCGCGTCGATGGGGCGAAGCCGTTGAAGGTCACCTGGCGGGTCCGGGGCAAGAAAGGGATCTACAAGATCGTCGATATCATGGTCGAAGGCATCAGCATGGTGGTCACCCAGAAATCGGAATTCGCGTCGTTTATCCAGAAAAACGGCGGTTCCTTGGGGCCGTTGCTGATTGAGCTCAGGAAACGCATACAAGACGATATTTGATGGCGCGTGCCCGTTTTCATCCTATGGCACCGACAATGACCCAAGACCCTGAGGGCGGCGTCGAAACCCCGTCGGGAAAAGACTCGGCCTACGAAAACTTTCCCGTCGGATCCTGGCTATTGCCGGCGCGGCTGCGGCCGCATATCGCAAAATTCTACGCCTTTGCCCGCGCCATCGACGACATCGCCGATAACCCGGACCTGGCCGCCGAGGATAAGGTGCGAAGGCTGGACGATTTCGAGAGGGCCTTGCTGGGCGCCCATTCCGACGGCCCCCCCTTGCGAACCGCCCACACCATGCGCGACAGCCTGGCCGAAACGGGGGTCACGGCCGATCATTGCGTCGACCTGATCGCCGCCTTCAAGCAGGACGCGACGAAGCTCAGATACGATGATTGGGACGACCTGATGGGCTATTGCTTGTTGTCCGCCGCCCCGGTCGGCCGTTATCTGTTGGATTTGCACGGCGGTTCGGCCGACGGTTACGGCCCTTCGGACGCCCTGTGCAACGCGCTTCAGGTGATCAACCACCTGCAGGACTGCAAGGACGACTACCTCGGCCTGGACCGGGTGTATCTGCCCCAGGACTGGATGAAGGACGAAGGCGTCGAAGTGACAGACCTGGCGGCCGGTCAATCGACTCCGGGGCTGCGCCGGGTTCTGGACCGGACCCTTGACGCCACCGCAACATTGATGACCGAGGCCCGGGCCCTTCCCGGCGGATTGAAAAGCCGCCGCCTGGCCATCGAATCGGCGGCGATCCTGGAAATCGCCGACCGGCTGAGTGGCTTGCTCCGCCACCGCGACCCCTTGGGCCCAAGGCGCGTTCAATTGACCAAGCCGGGGTATGTCTGGTGTTGCGTCAAGGGGGCGGCCCGGACTTGGGTTTGACGGCACATGGGTGAACTGGCCGCTGTTGTTCTGACGGGTCTGTCCCTGGCCTTCTGGGCCGGTCTTATAGGGTTCAGGGGGAGGTTCTGGCGGGCCGACCAGCGGCTTCCGGACACACCCCCGGACGTGGAAGACTGGCCCGGCGTCGTTTGCGTGATCCCGGCCCGCAACGAGGCCCAAACCATCGCCGGCACCGTCGGCTCCCTCATCGACCAGGATTATCCCGGGCCGGTTTCGGTGATCGTCGTCGACGACAACTCGGACGACGGCACCGCCGCGGCGGCGGCCTCGGGCGCGGCGGGGGCGGAGGACAGGCTGACGGTGGTGACGGGCAGGGCGTTGCCGCCAGGCTGGTCAGGCAAGCTCTGGGCCGTAAGTCAAGGACTCCTAACCGCCGATGAAAGGTACCCCGAAGCCCCTTATGTGCTGTTGACCGACGCCGACATCATGCACGACCGGGAAAGCCTGCGCCGGCTGGCGGCCAAGGCCGAAAGTGACGGCCTCGACCTGGTATCGTTGATGGTGCTGCTCCGGTGCGAGAGCTTCTGGGAGCGTTTCCTGATCCCGGCCTTCGTTTTTTTCTTTCAAAAGCTTTTTCCCTTGCCGTGGGTCAACGACCCGTCCCGGTCCACCGCCGCCGCCGCGGGAGGATGCATGCTTGTCCGCCGCTCGGCGCTGACCAAGGCCGGCGGCGTCGCCGCTATCCGGGACCGCCTGATCGACGATTGCGCCCTGGCCGCCGAAATCAAGCAACGGGGCGCCATCTGGCTCGGCCTGACCACCAGGGTCCGGAGCGAGCGGCGATACAACAGCCTTTCGGAGATTTGGCACATGGTGTCCCGCACCGCCTTCGAGCAACTGGGAAACTCCCCGTTTCTTTTGGTCGGCACCGTTGCCGGCATGGGACTGGCATATCTGGTGCCGCCACTGGCCGGGCTCGGTCTCTTGGGCGGCGGATGGGTTGTGGCTGCCGCCGGCCTGATCGCCTGGTGGGGGCTGATGGGGTTCTCCTATTCCCCGACATTGAAGCTCTACGGACTGTCGATGGGCTGGGGTTTGATGCTTCCCCTGGCGGCGGCTTTGTTCACCTTGATGACCGTTTCATCCGCCCTTTGTTACTGGCTGGGGCGCGGCAGCGCTTGGAAGGGACGCCATTACGGGGCAGGGACCGCGCCCCATGGGTGACGCCCGGACATTTGTTGTGTATCCATAGCCCCATGAGTGCCCCTGAAACATCCTCCGCGGCGGAAACCTGGGCCCTCGTGGAATCCATCGTCCGGCGCTCCGGCACGTCTTTTTACTGGGCCATGCGCTGGATGCCGGAAAACAAGCGCCAGGCGATGTACGGCATCTATGCCTTTTGCCGCGAGGTCGACGATATCGCCGACGGACCCGGCGCGCCTGACGAAAAACTGTCCCGGCTGGAGCAGTGGCGGGTCGAGATCGACCATCTTTACGGTGACCAGCCGCGCTATCCGGTGACCCAAGCCTTGCAAGGCCTGGTGGAGGATTTCGGGCTTAAAAAAGAGGACTTCCGGGCCGTCATCGACGGCATGGAAATGGACGCCAACGAACCGCTGCGCATTGCCGATATGGATGAACTGAACCTCTATTGCGACCGCGTCGCCTGCGCCGTCGGAAGGCTTTGCGTTTGCGTCTTCGGGATCGACGCCGCCAAGGGGCAGGAACTGGCGTTTGCCTTGGGCCAGGCGTTGCAATTGACGAACATCCTCAGGGACATTCCCGAAGACGCCGAAAGGGACAGACTCTATATTCCCGAAGACCTTTTGCAGGACCACGACGTGACCGATCCGGACCTGTCCTCTAAATTGAAAAGTCATGGTTTTTCAAAGGCTTGTTATGTCCTGGCCGAGATGGGGGCGCGCCGGTTCGAACAAGCCGCGGAGGTGATTTCCCGCTGCGAGCGGGCACAGGTCCGCCCGGCCATCATGATGATGGAAATTTACCGGCGAATCCTCGCCCGGCTGATGCGCCGGGGGTGGAAGAACCTTTCCCTGCCGGTGGGCGTTTCCAAGGCCGGCAAGCTCTGGATTGCCCTTCGTTACGGATATTTATAGTGACCGGTCCCATAACCCACATCATCGGCGCCGGCATGTCCGGTCTTTCGGCGGCGGTCAGCCTGATCAAAACCGGGCACCGGGTCGTCGTGCACGAATCCGCCGGATATGCCGGTGGCCGCTGCCGGTCTTTCCAGGACGATGCCATGGGGTGTCGCATCGACAACGGCAACCACCTGCTGCTCGGCGGCAATCGGGCGGTTTTAGCCTACCTGAATGACATCGGCGCGGACAACAGCCTCACCGGACCCGAAAGGGCGGAATTTCCCTTCCTCGACCTGGAAACGGCCGAACGTTGGACCGTCACCCTGGATGCCGGGTTCTTGCCCAAGGCCGTCTTTTCCAAGGCCGGCCGGGTTCCGGGCAGCCGCCCTCTCGATTACCTGAAGGCGTTCCGGCTCACCTGGGCCGGCGGCGAAACCACGGTGGCCCAGTGCCTGGGCCCCGACAGCGCCCTCTTTCGGCGGTTCTGGGAACCCATGGCCGTCGCCATCCTCAACACCGCTGCCGAGGAAGGGGCGGCGTCCCTGTTGTCGACGGTGATACGCGAAACCCTTTTTCGCGGCCAAGCCGCTTGCCGTCCCCTGATCACCAAACGGGGCTTGAGCGATAGCTTCGTCGATCCGGCGCTGCGGTTTCTCGAAGACCGGGGTGCCGATTTTCGCCTCAACAACCGGCTCAGGGGCCTGAATATCGAGGACGGTCGGGTAGCGGGGCTGGATTTTGGAGACCGGCCCGCGGCCTTGGACGACGGCGACACCGTGGTGTTGGCGGTGCCGCCGCTGGCCGCCGCCGGGCTGGTGCCCGGCCTCGAGGTTCCCGGCGAATTCCGCGCCATCGTCAACGGCCATTTCCGCCTCGAGAGTAAAATCGAAGGCTTTTCGTTTCTAGGGCTTTCTGGCGGCCTCGGCCAATGGCTGTTCGTGCGCGGCGGCGTCGCCTCGGTGACGGTCAGTGCCGCGGATGATTTGGCCGAAGAGGATAATGCCTCGATCGCTGGACGGCTGTGGGCCGATGTCGCCCTCGCCCTCGGTCTCGGGGACGTTCCGTTGCCGCCTCACAGGATTGTGAAGGAAAAACGCGCCACCTTCGCCCAGACTCCGGAACAGGAAAAACGCCGCCCCGGCGCCCGGACCGGCTTGAAAAACCTATTCCTGGCCGGGGATTGGACCGCGACGGGGCTGCCGGCGACCATCGAAGGAAGTATCCGCTCGGGTCGGACGGCCGCGGATATGGTCCTGTCATTGAGTTCTAAAGACTTGAAAAAGTAGCGGTTTTTTGAGAAAAATACAGCATGGAACAATGGGGGAAAATTCCTTGGTCTTTCCGCTTGCAATCGTGATGGGTTATTTCTTATAAGGCGGCCTAAGGAATTATGCTGGAATTAGTTAAATCGCAACAAGCCGAATCGGCCCCGTCAAACGTTTACGATTTTGAAGGCATCGATGGGGTCATCGATGAAGCGCGGGATTGGCTTGCCGAACGCCAAGCCAAGGACGGCCATTGGGCGTTCGAGCTGGAAGCCGATGCCACCATCCCGGCCGAGTACATAATGCTCAACCATTACCTCGACGAGATCGACGATGCCGTCGAGGCCAAACTGGTCGCCTACATCAAGAACACCCAAGGCAAGCACGGCGGCTGGCCGCTTTACTACGACGGCGACTTTAACCTCAGCGCCTCGGTGAAGGCCTATTTAGCCCTCAAGCTGGCTGGCGAAGACGTCGACGCGCCTTATATGCGGTGGGCCAGGAAGGCGATCCTGGAACACGGCGGCGCCGCCCGGTCAAACGTCTTCACCCGTTTTGCCTTGGCCCTGTTCGGCCAGGTGCCGTGGCGCGCCGTCCCGGTGATCCGGGTTGAAGCCATGTTGTTGCCCAAATGGGCGCCTTTCCACATCAACAGGGTTTCCTATTGGTCGCGAACGGTAATGGTGCCGCTGAAGGTGCTGGCGGCGTTGAAACCCCGGGCCCGCAACCCACGCGGCGTCGATATTTCCGAACTGTTCGTCAAACCGGCGAACGAACAGATGTTTTATCAGACAAACCCGACCGGCAATTTCTTTGGCATGTTGATGCTGGTTGTCGACTTTATGGCACGATTCGTTATCCCGCTGATTCCTAAGCGTTTGGAAAAGATGGCCATCGAAAGGGCGATGAAATTCGTCACCGAGCGCCTCAACGGCGAGGATGGCCTGGGCGGAATTTTCCCGGCCATGGCCAACGCGTTGATGGCCTTCGATGCGATGGAAGTTCCCAAGGATCATCCTGATTACATCATTTGCCGCAAGGCCATCGACAGGCTTCTGGTGCTCCACGACGACTGGGGCTATTGCCAACCTTGTCTGTCGCCCGTATGGGACACCAGCCTGGCCGTCCATGCGATGATGGAATCGGGCCTTTCCGCCAACGATCCGATCATGGTGCGAGCCAATGAATGGTTGCTGGGCCGCCAAATCCTCGACGTCAAGGGCGACTGGGAGGCCAACCGCGGCCATCTTCGCCCCGGGGGATGGGCGTTCCAGTACTGGAACGACTATTACCCCGACGTCGATGACACAGCCGTCGTCGTCATGGCGCTCCATCGCGCCGACCCTGAAAAATACCGTGAAGCCATCGAACGCGGCACCGAATGGATCATCGGCATGCAAAGCAAAAACGGCGGCTGGGGCGCTTTCGACGCCGACAACGATCATATGTTCCTGCAAAACATTCCCTTTGCCGATCACGGCGCGCTTCTGGACCCGCCGACCGTCGATGTCAGCGCCCGTTGCCTGGGCATGCTGGCCCAATTGGGCTACGACAAGGCCCACCCGGTGATGGCCAAGGGGTTGGCCTATCTGCGCAGCGAACAGGAAGAGGATGGGTCCTGGTTCGGCCGATGGGGCAACAATTACGTCTATGGGACGTGGTCGGTCCTGTGCGCGTTTAACGCCGCCGGCATGGACATGCAGGCCCGCTATATTCGCAAGGCCGTGGATTGGCTGAAATTCGTCCAGCGCCCCGACGGGGGTTGGGGAGAGGACTGTTCCACCTACTGGCAGCACCGGACCTGGTACGTATCGGATGCGACCCTGCGTCGCCGCCGCGACGAGGTCAAAACCAGCACCCCGTCGCAAACGTCTTGGGCGTTGTTGGGTTTGATGGCGGCCGGTGAGGTCAATAGCGAGAGCGTCGATACGGGGATAGAATACCTGATGAACGCCGAACGCGACGCCGGAAATTGGCATGAGGAATATTTCAATGCCGTCGGCTTTCCCCGGGTCTTTTACCTTCGCTATCACGGATACAGCGCCTATTTCCCGTTATGGACGTTGTCGCGTTACCGCGACCTCAAGAACAGCGGTGGCAAGCATTCCAAGTTCGGTATTTGAACGACCTCGGCGTCATTTGCGGGCTTACCCAAGAGGCCGATTGCCTAGGCGTTTTCCCGGCTGACCAGCGGCCTTCCGTAAGATGCAGCGGCGCCCGCACCCAGCGGGCTTTTGACCTGGCCCGGCAATTGACCGCCGAAGGATGCCGGGGGCTGCTCAGTTTCGGCACTGCCGGGGGTCTGACCGCGGACCTGAAACCCGGCGCTGTGGTCATTCCCCAATCCGTCGCCGTTGATGACGGCCGGGTTTACGAAACGTCAGAACCGTGGCGCGACAGCGTGCTTCGGGGTTTGGCCGACGCCGAGGCCATCGACACCCGGACCATGGCCAGCACCGACGCGGTGGTTACGACCGTCGCCGCCAAACGCGCCCTGGCGGCGCAGACAGACGCCGTCGCCGTCGATATGGAAAGCCACGCCGTCGCCGCGGCGGCCGAGGAAGCCGGGGTGCCATTCCTGGTCATCCGGGCCGTCGCCGATCCCGTCGGGCAGGCGATTCCGGATTGGGTTTTGGGAAACATTACCGAAGCCGGCGATCCCCGCTACGGAGCCATCCTTGCCGGCTTGCTCAAAAATCCCTGGGATTTGCCGACCCTGATCGGCTTGGCCGGAGACAACGGAAAAGCCATTACCGCCTTACGCCGCGTTGCTGGCCATCTCGGCCCGTCGTTCGGCCTTGAGTGACTCTTCCTCCGCCTTTTTCTGGCTCAGGGTTTTAATCAGGTCTTCGAAGGCGAATTCGGCCGGACGCTGATTGTCGAGGGGGATTTCCGGGGCCATCGGCTTATCCGTGTCGATGCCCTTCAAATAGACCCCCAGCGCCTTCAGGGGATGGGCGACGACGTCAGTGACGGCGGTCGCCTCGTAGCCGCAATGGACCATGCAGTCGGCGCATTTTTCGTAATTGCCGGTGCCGTAATCCTCCCACCGTGTTTCGGCCATCAACAGATCGAAACTTTCGGCGTATCCCTCGCCCAGCAAATAACACGGGCGCTGCCAGCCGAAGATATTGCGCGTCGGATTGCCCCAGGGCATGCACTGGTATTGCTGGTTTCCGGCCAGGAAGTCCATGAACAGGACCGATTGCGAAAACCGCCATTTGGTCTTTCCCTGAAGCTTGAAGATGTCGCGGAACAACTGCTTGGTCTTGGTCCGGTTGAGGAAATGTTCCTGGTCCGGCGCGCGCTCATAGGCATAGCCCGGCGATACGGTAATCCCCTCGACGCCCAGGTCGTCGGTGACGAAATCGAAAAACTCCGCCGCTTCGCGGGCGTTCATCTGATCGAACAGCGTGCAGTTGACGTTGACCCTGAAATCCTTGGCCTTGGCGGCGCGGATGGCCGAAATGGCGCGTTTGAAAACGCCCTTTTGCGACACCGCGTGATCGTGGTGTTCCTCCAGGCCGTCGAGATGGACCGAAAAGGTCAGGTACGGCGACGGCGTGAAGCGTCCGAGGTTCTTTTCCAGCAGCAAGGCGTTGGTGCACAGATAAACGAATTTCTTGCGGGCGACGATGCCCTCGACGATTTCGACGATATCCTTGTGAATCAAAGGCTCGCCGCCGGGGATGGAGACCACCGGGGCGCCGCATTCATCGACCGCGTCCAGGCATTCGCGGAGGCTGAGCCGTTTGTTGAGGATCTCGTCCTCGTAGTCGATCTTGCCGCAGCCGGCGCAGGCCAGATTGCAGCGGAACAGCGGCTCCAGCATCAGGACCAGGGGGTATTTGTCGACGCCCTTCAGCCGTTGGCGAAGGATATAGGCGCCAACACGGATTTTCTGGATCAAGGGGATGGACATCGAAGCAGCTACCCTAGGCGCGCTGTCTGTTTTGGCGAACGGCTTCCTCGAGCTCGCGGGGAAGCTTGAAGGTAATGTTTTCCTCCACCCCGTGGACCTTCGTCAATTTGACCTCGGCGAAATCACCAAGACGGGCGATCACTTCCTGGACCAGTTCCTCGGGCGCCGAGGCGCCGGCGGTGACGCCGACGATATTGACATCCTTGAGCCACGCCGGGTCCAGGTTGTCGGCATCGTCGATCAGGTAACTGGGAACGCCGATCTCGGTGCCGATCTCGCGCAGGCGGTTGGAATTGGAGCTGTTGGTGGCGCCGACCACGAACAGTAAATCCACGTGTTTGGCCAGGTTCCGGACGGCCTGTTGGCGGTTCTGGGTGGCGTAACAGATGTCCTTGACGTCGGGGCCGATAATGGTCGGGAAACGCTTCTTCAGGGCCTCGATCACGTTGCGGGTCTCATCGACGCTGAGCGTCGTTTGGGTGACGTAGGCGAGCTTGTCCGGATCCCGGACCTCAAGCATCGCCACGTCTTCGGGCTTGATCACCAGCAACACGCCACCGAGAATGCGGCCCTGGGTGCCTTCGACTTCCGGGTGACCCTCGTGGCCGATCAGAATGACCTGGCGGTCCATCTTGGCGTGGTTCTGCCCTTCCTTGTGGACCTTGGACACCAACGGGCAGGTGGCGTCGATGACTGGCAGGTCGCGCTCCTTGGCTTGGTTCTCGACGGCTTCGGAAACGCCGTGGGCGCTGAAAATCGTTACCGCGCCGTCCGGCACGTCGTCCACCTCTTCGACGAAAACAGCCCCCTTGGCCCTGAGAGTCTCGACCACGCGCTTGTTGTGGACGATTTCATGGCGCACGTAAACCGGCGGACCATAGAGGTCGATGGCCTGTTCGACGATTTCGATGGCGCGCTCCACGCCGGCGCAAAACCCGCGCGGGGAGGCCAGCCATACGTCGATTTTCTGGTGCTCTTTCGGTGCCATGATCGATACCCAATAACCTTGCCGATTGCCAAGCTCGCCAAAGGGCGGCAAGGATCATTGTTGAAAATAGAGACTATCCGGCCAAAGGTGAAGGGGTGTTTACCCTTTTCGGCGGGTTTTTTAAATGCAAAACCTGTATTTGAGTGCTTTTTTTTGGCTGGAAGACCGGTAATGACAGCGAACAAAAGAAACGGTCGATGATTTTTATCACCGGCGCCACCGGATTCGTCGGCTCGGCGGTCCTCAGAAAGCTGATCGAACGCGGCCATGAGGTGCGCGCCATGGTCCGGCCGGCCAGCGACCGCCGCAACCTCGACGGCCTGTCCGTCGAGGTGGTCGAAGGCGACCTGACCGAGCCCGCCACCCTCGGCAAAGCCCTCAAGGGGTGCCGGGGCCTTTTCCACGTCGCCGCCGATTACCGGTTGTGGGCGCCCGACCCGGCGCCGATGTTCAAGGCCAATGTGGAAGGAACCCGGGCGATCATGCTGGCGGCGGGCGACGCCGGCGTCGAGCGCATCGTCTATACGTCTTCCGTCGCCACCTTGGGTTTGTTGCCGGGTGACCAGGCGTCGGACGAGGAAACGCCGGTCGGGTTCGAGGATATGATCGGGCCTTACAAGCAATCCAAGTTCCTGGCCGAAGCCGAGGTCCGGGCGTTGGCGGATTCCGAGGGCCTGGCGGTGGTCATCGTCAACCCGTCGATGCCCCTCGGCCCCCGCGACATCAAGCCGACCCCCACCGGGCGCATGATCGTCGGGGCGGCGTCGGGGAAAATGCCGGCCTACGTGGATACCGGGCTCAACGTCGTCCACGTGGACGACGTCGCCGAAGGCCACCTGCTGGCCTTCGATAAAGGACAGGCGGGGGAGCGCTATATCCTCGGCGGCGAAAACCTGAGCCTCAAGCAAATCCTCTCCACCATCGCCGACATCACCGGCGGCAAGGCGCCGGGGCTCAGGATTCCCCACAACCTGATCATGCCCGTCGCGGTGGTCGCCGAAGCCTGGACGCGCCTGACCGGCGGCAGCGAACCCTTCGTCACCGTCAACGGCCTCAGGATGGCGAAAAAGAAGATGTATTATTCCCACCAAAAGGCGGCGCGGGCCTTGGGATATGCGCCCCGTCCGGCGGCAAAGGCGCTGCGGGACGCCGTCCGGTGGTTCCGCGAAAACGGCTATCTTGGGAAAACCGCATGATCCTTCGAACTGAACCTTGCCCTAGGGGCGGCGGCGTTTTATGACTCCGTCCACCTGGTTTCAATAGGGAATGGCGAAAGTCTGATGAAAGCGGTCATGCTAGCCGCCGGCGTTGGAAGACGCCTTTATGGCGATCAAAACGACGGCTTGCCCAAGGCCTTGCTGCGTTTCGAGGGCAAGACCCTTCTCGAGCGCCATGTCGGGATTCTGAAAGCGCTCGGCGTCGACGAGCTTGTCCTGATCGTCGGTCACCGCAAGGAAGACCTTTTGGCCGAGGCCGAAAAAGTTGCGCCCGGGGGTTCCGGGGGGTTTATCCGCTCCGTTTTCAATCCCCGTTTCAAGGAAGGCCCGATCGTGTCGCTGTGGACCGCGGGCGAGGAATTGCGCAGCGGCGACGACGTCCTGTTCATGGATTCGGACGTTCTCTATCCCCCGGAAATGATGAGCCGGCTCATTCGTTCCGTGCACGACAATTGCTTTATCATCGACCGTGATTTCGAACCCGGCGAAGAGCCGGTGAAACTTTGCATCCGCGACGGCGAGCCGGTCGATTTCGGGAAAAAAGTCACCGACGACTATGACGACATCGGCGAGTGGCCGGGTTTTTTGAAAATGTCCGGCGATGTGGCGGCCAAAATCGCCGATGCCGCCGGCGTCTATATCGAGCGGGGCGAATGTGACGTCACCTACGAAGAAGCCATGCGCGACGTGCTGGCGGCCGAACCCGAGGGCACCTTCGGTTACGAGGACATCACCGGCATCCCCTGGATCGAGATCGATTTCCCTTCCGACCTGCTGTGTGCGGAAAAGATCATCATGCCGCTGGTAAGCGATTTCTTCGCCGAGGAAACGCTGGCAGCCGAACGGCCCCGGATCGACCAGGCCTCCGGCGAATAACGCTCACTCGGACCGCCGTTTCACGCTCCCCAGTACTCACTTTCATAATTCCGTGATCCGTAGGATCGCCTCTCCCGTTTCCTCGGCAGAAGGGGACGCGCAGGCGATGCGGGGCCATCGGCAAGCGGTCCCGACGCACCCAGGGGGCGGGAGAGGCGATCCCGCGGGCGGCTTCCCGAGGCCCCCGGCCGCGTTGCCGCCCTCTTGTGATGTCCAGCATCACGGCGGGGCCGGCGCCTAACGGGATGACTTCGGGAAGCCGTCCTAAGCGTCATGGAATTATGAAAATGAGTACTTGCTGAATTGCAACAGCACGACGCCGAAGGCGACGCAGGCGGCGGCGATGACGCGCCGCCGGCCAAAGGGTTCGCCGAGCATGATGGCGCCGATCAGCGCCGCCAGGATGACGCTGGTCTCGCGCAGCGCCGAGACATAGGTCATCGGCGTCAGGGTCATCGCCCAGATCACCAGTCCATAAGCCAGAAAGGCCAGAACCCCGCCGAAGAAGCCGGTCTTCCAGTGCCCCTTCAGGGTCGCCCCTAGAACGCGCCGGCGCATGAAGATCACCAGCAGCCCGAAGGGAATCCCGTTAATCAGGAAATGGTAGACGATATAGGCGAACACATCGTCCGCCGTGCGCCCGCCGAGGCCGTCGATCACCGTGTAAACGGCGATGGTGACGCTTGTGCAAAGCGCGAAGAAGACGCCCTTGCCTTCTCCCGTCGGCCAACGGCTGTCGAACGTCAAGCTGATGATGGCGGCGGAAATGACGATCACCGCGACGGCGCCGGCCGGGCTCAGGGTTTCACCGGCGAAAATAAACGCCGCGGCGGCGACCAGGATCGGGGCGGTGCCGCGCGAGATCGGATAGACGTGGGACAGGTCCCCAAAACGGTACTGCAGGGCGACGCAGACGAAATAGACCTGATGAATGGCGACCGACCCCAGAATGAACGGCCATGCCTCGGCATTCGGCGCCTCGACGAAGGGCAGCCACGCGGCCGCGCAAACGATGCCGACGCCATTGACCACGGCGAGGCGCACCCACGGGTCGCCGCCGCTTTTGATCAGCGCGTTCCAGGTCGCGTGAAGGACCGCCGCCGTCAGGACCAGGGTAAGGACGAGTGGATCCATGGGCGGGGGTTTGGGGATGGCCTTTAGGGCGTCTAAAAGCGGCTAGACCCTGAAGACGTATTCTTTTGCCGGATCGCGGTCGATGTCGGGCGGGTAATTCTTGTGCTTGTCGGCGTAGTATTGCGTCCTGTGGTCGCCGGCCGACAGCCGGTTATAGGTGGCGTAATAGAGGCGCCTCGTCTTGTCGGTCAGGTTGGGTTCCGAGCTGTGCGGCGCGAAACAGTCGAACAACACCACGTCGCCGGGCTGGGTCGGGCAGGGCACGAATTCCATCCCCTCCATGTCTTCCTCGGTCAGCGGTTCCCACGACGTGAACAGGCCGCGTTCATGGTGGCCGGCGCACAGTTGCAGGCAGCCGTTTTCGACCGTCGCCTCGTCGATGCTGACCAGGGCGCTGACATAGAAATCGGCATACTTGTCCCAGCCGGCCTGTGAATCCTGATGCGGCTTGAAGCCGCCGCCGCCGGGCATCTTGAAGTTGACCTTTTCCTTTAACAACACCGCCTGTTCTCCCAGGAGTTGCCCCGCCGGCGCCTTGAGGACCGTGCTCAGTTCGGCGAAGCCGTGATGAAACGGCGCCGTGTTCTCGATGCGGTTGACCAGGTCCTTGCCGTTGCCCTTCAGACTTTCCTCGTGGAAGACCCAGTGCTTGCCGGATTCCTCGGGCAGCGCCAGCAATTCCCTGGTCCAGGTGTCGATAAGGGCCATTTCGTCTTCGTTGAAGGCGCTTCTCATGACCAGGTATCCGTCACGCTCAAAAGCCCGCATTTGCTCGTCGTTGATGATCGGCGTGTTCAGCATCGGCAGTCCTCGGGGTTGGGGTGCGCCTCAAACCGGCGGAGTTTAGGATGGGCGCCCCCGCGCTTCAACGCCGCTGGGAGGATTTTCCGGAAAATCCCGGGTCCTTCCTTGACTTGGGTTAAAAGGGGGAATCCTTGAACCTCCGGGGAATCAGGGGTATATGCCGACCCGGAATAACAATCCATTGATTTGAGGGATTCTTCGATGCGGGGAAAAGCCGACCACAACTGGGACAGCCAGGCTGAGGCGCCGTCGAAGGCGGCACGTTTGCGCGCCATGTTGACGTCCCCGGAATTGGAATTCCTGATGGAGGCCCGCAACGGGCTGTCGGCGAAAATCGTCGAGGAAGCGGGGTTCAAGGGCATCTGGGCCTCGGGCCTGTCGATGTCGAGCATGCTCGACCTGCTGCAGCGCCTGATCGACAAGGGAACGTCCATTCGCGCCGTCTACGTGCCGGGGCAATGGCTCGACGTGGACGACGCCGCCGACTTCACCAGGGCGGGCAAGTTCTTGTGATCGCTACCGATGCGTTTCTCGGTTCGGGTTTCGACGCCGGGTTCGATTTCTATACCGGCGTTCCCTGTTCCTTTCTGACGCCGCTGATCAACGGCGCCATTACCGACAAGCGGCTGACCTATGTCGCCGCGGCCAGCGAGGGCGAAGCCGTGGCCATCGCGTCGGGCGCCTGGCTGGCCGGGCACAAGACAGCCGTCATGTGCCAGAATTCCGGCCTCGGCAACGCCGTCAACCCGATCACGTCGCTGAACTTTCCGTTCCGCATCCCGACGCTTTTGATCGTCACCTGGCGGGCCGGGCCGGGGCTCACGGACGAGCCCCAGCATGAGCTGATGGGCCGGATCACGCCGGGCCTTTTGCAGCTGATGGAGGTCCCGCACCGGCCGTTCCCGGCCGAGGATGCCGAAATCGCGGCGGCGATCGGGGAAGCCGGGGCGACGATGGATAAAACCGGCCTGCCGTTCGCCTTCATCATGCAAAAAGGAGATGTCGGCAACGACGGCGCGGACTCTTGGTCAGCGCCGGAAGCGCGGCCAAGGGGCGAGGCCGCCGACCTGTTGGACCAAGGCCCCTTGCCGGCCCGAATGCAGGCCCTGGAAACGGTGCTGTCAGGCGTTGCCGATGACGCCGGCATCATCGCCACGACGGGGAAATGCGGGCGCGAGCTTTTTACCCTCGGCGACCGGCGGCAGCACCTCTATCAGGTCGGGTCCATGGGTTGCGCCGCCGCCATGGGGCTGGGCGTGGCGCTGAACGTCGGCAATCCGGTGGTGGTGCTGGACGGTGACGGCGCGGCGTTGATGAAAATGGGGACCCTGGCCACCATCGGCGCCTATGGGCCGCAAAACCTCATCCACATCGTTCTCGACAACGGCACCTACGATTCCACCGGCGGCCAGCCGACGGTTTCCCAATCGGTCGATTTCGCCGGGGTCGCCGCCGGTTGCGGGTACCGGAAAAGTTACCGCTGCGACGGCCTCGGCGGTTTCGCCGAGGCGCTGAAATCGGCGCAATCGGGTCGCGGCCCGCATCTGATTCATATGCGCATCGCGCCGGGTTCGATGAAGGACCTGGGACGGCCGAGCGTCAAGCCGCCCGAAGTGGCGCTCCGGTTCAAGGAATTCCTCGCCTCGGGGGCCGGCGAAGGCCAAAAGGCATCCGCCGGGCTTAATACGTGAGCCACGACACCTGGATACACCGCGTCGCCCGGGTCACGGTGGTGAAGCCCCTGATTCATACCGCCGTGACGCCCAATCAGGTGACCACCGCGCGGCTGCTGACCGGAATCGCGGCGGCGGCAGCCCTGGCCATCGGCCCCGAATGGCAGAACCTCGGCGCCGCGGTCTTCGTGCTGTCGGTGGTGCTGGACCGGGCCGACGGCGATCTGGCGCGGCTGACCGGCCGGACCAGCGCCTCGGGCCACCGCTACGACATGATCGCCGACGCGGTTTCAAACGCCCTGGTGCTGATCGGCCTCGGCGTCGGCTTGCGCGACGGCGGGTACGGGTTGCTGTCCGTTTCCATGGGCCTCATGGCCGGGGTTTCGGTGGCCGCGATCCTGTGGCTGGTGATGCGGATCGAGGAATTGAAAGGCGCCCGCGCCGCCGAGCTTCCCAGCGTCGCCGGTTTCGACGCCGACGACGCGGTGTTGCTGATCCCGGTTTTCATCTGGTTCGGGCAGGCGGAAGGGCTGCTGGTGGCGGCCTTTTACATCGCTCCTTTGGTGGCCGCCTTGTTTTTTGCCATGTACCGGAAAAAATTACCCCCTTCGGAGCCTCAATAGGGTCCAACAGGTCCACAGGCAGTAGACGCCGGCGCCAATCCCGGCGGCGACAAAAAACGGCATCAGGAACCCGGCCCAGGTGATCGGCGCCAGCAGGTAGATGCCGTCCTCCAATTCGAAACCGGCGAAGCCCGGATAACCGACGGCGTCGTGTTCGGCGTCTTCGTCGAGGTCGAGCTGCTTGTCGATGCCTAGATTGGTGAACATGGAAACCACCGCCGAGGCGGCCCCCGCCGCGCTTAAGACGATGGCCCAGGGGCCAAGCGGGGAATCGATGAATCCGATACCCATGCACAGGAACAGGGCGGCGTAGCTCAAGGCGCCGGAAACGTAATCCAGGTAATAGCCGAGCCTCGACGTCATGTCCTTCTGGCGCGCCAGCTCGCCGTCAAAGTGGTCGAGGAACCGGGCCAGCACGAATAGCCCGGCGCCCCAATCAGCGTTGACGGCATCGCCGGTGGCCAACAGACCGGCGCCGGCCAGCGCCACCGTCAGGGTGAACATCGTCATCTGGTTGGGGGTCACCGGCGATTTGACCAGGGGTTTGACGAGGACCCGCGCGATCCGCTGGTCCCAGGGCGGGGTTTTCATCGTTTCGTCCTTAGAAACTCCGGGGCCCGAAGGCCCAATGGGCCGGGCCGGGGGAGGGTGTTACCCCGGCCTCGCGGAGTCAAGGGGCCGCCTGGAGGTGGCGCGATGCGAGACGCCCAGCCTGCGTATCTTCACCGAGTGTTATGATGCTTGAACCGCAATAGGCGAGGACCCCTCAGGTCTACCGGATCAAAAAAATCTGACCTTCCTTGTTCCGATAGTCCCAACAGGGCTATAAGCGGCGACGGAAGGAGGGGCCTAAACCGTGACCACGACGCCTGCCCAAGCATACCGCCAAGCCCTTGTGCGCTGGACCGATGGGGTGCGCCGGTTGGCCTGGCTGGTGGTTGCCGCCTCCGTGCTTCTCAGCGCCGCCGCCGCGGTCTATCTGGCGGAAAATATCCGCATCAATACCGACACCGGCGACATGTTGTCGCCGGACCTGGCGTTCCGCCGCCATTCGGCGGAACTGGACAAGGCCTTTCCGCAGTTTTCCGACAACCTGATTGTCGTCATCGATGGCGACAGCCCGGACCTTTCCGATGACGCCGCCCGGGCGTTGGCCGAGCGGCTTCGCCGGCAACCGAAATTGTTCGGCCGCGTCGACGACCCGGCCGGCAACGATTTCCTGCGCCGCAACGGGTTGTTGTATTTGGAGCTGGATGACCTTTACGAGCTCAGCGACCGGCTGGCCGAAGCGCAGCCCTTCCTCGGCGCCCTGTGGCGGGACCCCAGCCTCGTCGGCCTGTTTCGCATGCTTGACCTGGCCATCGACGAATTCCTCAAGGACCCCGCCGAGGCCCCCTTTGAATTGATGACGGTGCTGGACGCCCTGGCCGATGTCGCCGAAGCCCAAAAGGCCGGAAAATTCAGTCAATTGTCCTGGCAGACGTTGATGACGGGCGCCGTCGCCCCGGAAGACGAAGTGTTGGCCAACCGCCGCATCCTCGTCCTCCAGCCGGCTCTCGATTTCAAGTCCTTGCAGCCGGCGGCGAAGGCGATGGCGGGCGTGCGCGCCGCCGCCCGGGACCTGGGCCTGACCCGGGAAAACGGCGTCCTGGTGCGCCTGACGGGCTCCGCCGCGCTCGCCGATGAGGAACTGCAAAGCGTCGAAAAAGGCATGGGCGTGGCCGCGGGAGTGTCGCTGTTCCTGGTCGTGGTTCTGTTGCTGATCGGGTTCCGGTCGCTGAGGCTGGCGGCGGCGGCGCTGGTGACGTTGCTGATGGGCCTGATTTGGACGGCGGCCTTCGCGATTTTGGCCCTCGGCGCGTTAAACCTGATCTCGGTCGCGTTCGCGGTTCTGTTTATCGGCCTCAGCGTCGATTTCGGCATTCATTACGGGCTTCGCTACAAGGAAGGGATGGACCGCGATGGCGATCACGCCCGGGCCCTGTCCGAAGCCGCCAAACAGGTCGGCGGGGCGTTGACCTTGTGCGCGCTGAGCGCCGCCATCGCCTTCTATTCGTTCCTGCCGACGGATTATCTGGGCCTCGCCGAACTGGGATTGATCGCCGGGACCGGCATGTTCATCGCCTTTTTCGCCAATATCACCGTTTTACCGGCGCTGTTGACGGTGATGCCCCGCAAGCGGGGCTTCCGCAAGGGAGGCGGCGGAGGGATGATTCCGGTGAAACCGGTTTTCCAGTCCTTTATCCGGTTCAACAGCCGAGCCGTTTGCTGGTCGGCCCTAGCGGTGGGGGTTGCGGCGGCGTTCGTGGCTCCGAAGGCGATGTTCGATTTCGACCCCTTGAACCTGAAGGATCCGAAAACCGAATCCGTGGCGACGATTTTCGATTTGATGGAAAACAACCGCACCAGCCCCTATTCGATCACCGTCCTGACACCGAACCTGGACGCCGCCCAAGCCCTGGCCGGGAAAATGAACGCGCTCTCCGAAGTCGACGGCACCACCACCCTGGCCGATTACGTTCCCGCCGATCAGCCGGAGAAACTCGACCTCATCGCCACCATGGGGCTGTTCCTGATGCCGTCCTTCGCCGCGGCGGGAACCGACGCGCCCCCGTCCATGGAGGACCGCCGGGCGGCGCTCGGCCAAATCCGCGGCAGGCTCGGAAAATTGTCGGCCCTTCAAGGGGCGGCTGGCGAAGCGCAAGCGGCCGGGCGCCTTTCCCGGGCCCTGGTGGCCCTGTTCGGGGACGGTCCGGCCAATGAAGCCGGGCTGAAGGAGCTGGAAACGCGGCTGTTGGCGGCGCTGCCGGGGCGGCTCGACGCCCTTAACCTTTCGCTGACCGCGGAACAGGTGGATTTGAATAATCTGCCACCCGATATGGCCGCCAACCAGGTCGCCGCCGACGGCCGGGCCCGGCTCGAGGTGTTTCCCAAAGAGGATCTCCGTGACCACGAGGCGCTGACCCGGTTCGTTCAATCGGTCAAGGGCGTTGCCGACAATGCGATCGGGTCGTCGGTGGTCATCCTCGAGGCCGGCAACGCGGTCGTCGCCGCTTTCTGGCAGGCGGGGATCATCTCGGTGACGTTGATTTCAGTGCTGTTGATGGCGGTCCTGAAACGGTGGCTCGACATGGTCCTGGTGTTCGCCCCTCTGACGCTGGCGGCGCTGCTGACCGTCGCCGCCTCGGTGATTTTTGATATACCCTTCAATTTCGCCAACATCATCGTCCTGCCCTTGTTGTTCGGGCTCGGCGTTGCCAGCGGAATTCATCTGGTGTTGAGGCAACGTGAGGAAAACTCCGTCAGCGGCGTTCTCGAAACGTCGACGCCCCGGGCCGTGGTCTTCAGCGCTTTGACCACCATTGGTTCGTTCGCCAGTATTGCGTTGTCGTCGCACCCGGGGACGGCGAGCATGGGGCTACTGTTGACGATTTCCATTACCTTGACCCTCGGGTGCACGCTCGTGGTTTTGCCGGCGCTGATGGTCGCCGCCGGAAACCGGATGACCGTAAATCAACGGGAATGATGCATGACGGTTGGAGAAAAGACCCCGGTGTTTCCCCTGATCCAGCATCTATCCATGCTGGCGACCCCGGCCTTGGCCCGCATGCCGGTGACCGCCAATCAGATCACGGCGACATCCCTGGCAACCGCCTGGCGGCGTCCTGGTGCCTGTTGCAAGGGGGCGGCGGCTGGGCGGCGGCGGGGGTTCTATTTGTCGTGACGTACGTTCTGGACAACTGCGACGGCGAGATCGCGCGGCTCAAGGACCAGTGTTCGACCTTCGGCATGTGGTTCGACACCCTCGTCGATTGGATCGTCCACACCGCCTTTTTCATCGCCCTTGGGATCGGCACGGCGAAGGGTTTCGGCCATGACGCGTGGCTGTGGCTGGGAGGGATCGCGGCCGCCGGCGGCACCTTCAATTTTGCCCTCGGCATCATTCTGGATGCCCGCGACAAGGCGGCCTCGGAAGACGAGGACAAGGCGGAAACCACCCGCCAGCCCGAAGGCCTGAGCGATTGGGCGGTGTATGTTTTCCGTGAGCTTACGCGGGAGGATTTTTGTTTTATCGTTCTGGCGCTAGCGCTTTTCGACCTGACCTGGCTGCTACTGCCGGCCGGCGCCATTTGTTCGCAGGTCTATTGGATCGCCCAATTCGTCCGTGGGGCCCGGGAATTCAATGTTTAGGCCCCTAAAGCGTTTTTGCCGGTAGAGGCCGGGGCATGCGGTACTTGAAAGCCTTTTACCTGCTCATCGGCGTGGCGTTGCTGGCGGCCGTCATCGCCGAAATCGAGGTCGCCGAAGTCGGCGCCCAGATCGGCCGGGTCGGATACGGGTTTTTGGTCATCCTGGGCATTTATTTCGTCGCCTTCAGCATCGATTCCGTGACCTGGCAGATGACCATCCGCGGCGTTCCCCTGAACGGGCTTTGGGCATACCGGGCCTGGGTGCTGCGCATGGTCGGCGAGGCGTTCAACCACGTCATCCCGGCCGCCAGCATGGGCGGCGAGCCGGTCAAGGCGATGCTGTTGAAAAAGCACTACGGGATCGGCTACCGCGAAGGGACGGCCTCGCTTATCCTGGCTAGGACCATCAACCTGATCGCCCTGGTGATCTTTCTGGTCGGCGGTTTCGCCTTGATGATCGCCGCCGGGTCTCTGCCGGGGGCCTATGAAATTGTCGCCGGCGTCGGCTTGTTGGTATTGGGGTTGGCGGTGGCCCTTTTCTTTGTCGTCCAGCGTTTTGGGGTGACGTCGCTGACCGGGGCCTGGATCGGCGGCTGGCGTTTCGGGGCGCGAGTTAAGGACGTTCTTCACCATATCCGCGACATGGACGACCGGCTGGTTCATTTTTACACCGGCACCCGGGGCCGGTTCGCCGGCGCCCTGTTGCTGGCCTTCGTCAACTGGTTGCTGGGCGCGGTCGAAATCTATTACACGCTCTTGTTTCTGGGTCATCCCATATCCTGGGCCGATGCCTGGATCATCGAGGCGGTGGCGCAACTGGTGCGGACCGGGACGTTTTTCATTCCCGCCTCCATCGGCGCCCAGGAAGGGGCCTTTCTGCTTGTCTGTGGGGCGATTACGGGGTCGCCGACCCTGGGCGTGTCGGTATCGGTGGTCCGCCGGTTGCGCGAAGTGATCTGGATCGTCTGGGGTTTTACGCTGGGGTCGATTCTTTCCATGAAACCGGGCCTGGTCCCGGAAGGGGACGGCGACGGCGGTTAGGTTGCGAATTGAGGCCGAAAGTCTTAAGGGTTCAGCAGTTGATCGGCCTTGCGGTTCAAGGTCTCGATGAGGCCGTCGACCCCCCCGGTTTTCAGCACCCGGCGGTATTCCGACCGGCGCACCGCCAGTTCGCTGATACCGGCATCCAGCAGCACGTCAATGATCCGCCATTCCCCCTTGATTTTGTGGGTGACGTAGGTGAGATCCACCGGGTCGAACCCGGGATCGATGATCCGGGTCTTGACCAGGATGGTTTTCTGCGGCCCCGGTTTTTCGCCCTCAGTTTCGAAGGATTGGCCCGAATAGCCGTCGAACCGCGAGGCATAGGTGCTAATGGAAAGGCGGGTAAAGGCGTCGACCAGCCTGTCGATCTGGGCCGGGCCGGACTTCCTCCAATAGGAGCCGGCGGCGACCTGGGTCATCAACCGAAAATGAAAATTTTGCTTGAGCGGCGACGCCAGCTTTTCAAACCGGCCCTTGACGCCAAGAGTCTTGGCTTCCTTCATGACGCCGAGCAGGCTTTGGTGAAAGGCGGTGACAATATCGCTCGGACTGGGCTGCGCCCAGCCGGCGGAAGGGGCTATCACGACCATGGCCGTCAGAAGCGGCACTAACCCGAATGTGAAAAAGCAGCGTGGCATGGTCTTTTTCATAGGATTGAAATGTGGCGGCCGTGTGGTGGGTTTGGGCGGATGAGGAAATCTTATTGGGAGATCAGCTCGTCGGCCTTGCCGTTCAAAAGCGAAATCAGTCCTGGAATACCCTTGTTTTTTAATATCAGGCTGTATTCCGACTGGCGCACCTTCAATTCGCTGATTCCATTATCGAGGATGACGTCGATGATGCGCCAACCCTCTTTGTAGGGCCTCAAGACATAGGCGATATCGACCGTCGATTTATCTGATTTAATGAGCTTCGTCATTACCAGTAAGGTCTTTTGCGGCCCCGGCATTTGCTTCTCCAATTTGAAGACCTCGCCCGAATAACCATCAAACAGGGTGGCCAAGGTCGCAATGCTCATGCGCCGGAAAGCCTCGACGACTTGCATTTGTTCCGAAGCAGTCGCTTTCTTCCAAAAGCCGCTGGAGATGATCTGGATCATCAACGGAATGTGAAAGGATTTATCGACGCTGGGGGCCAGCCGCTCGAAGCGTTGATGAACGGAAAGTTTTTCCGCCTCTTTCATGACCTGGAGAAGGCTGGCCTGGAACCGGACGACGATGTCGCTTGGCCCCGCCTCGGCCGTGGCCGGACCGGGCAAAACCGCCAAACAAACGAATAAAACTAAAGCTTTAAAGGTCAACGAAGAACGATGCATTAATGGCCTCAAAAGATGTTTTTTGCATTGTTATGAAGGGTTAAACCAAGGTTTTCTCAAGATAATGTTAACCATAACAGAAAAGGCTTGTTTTGATAAATTGTTACAACTTGCGTTTTGATGGACATGAGTGGTTGCGGGAGTCGAAAAGTTCCCCTAAAAACAATTAATGAAACTATCCTCGGAGACTCGTTTCCAGTGGATGGTGTCTCTGCGGTTTGGTTTTTGGTGCCTTTCCAGGATGAGTTAAGAAACGAGTTTCATGATCCTAAAAAAGTTAAAATCCATCACTTGGCCGGTCGCCCTCTTGATGGCGGTTCTGGCCTTCGGGTTGGCGGTGCCGGAAATTTCCTTTGCCGCCAGCATGGAGGAAACGGATTCCGTCCATGTCACCTTGGCCCAGGCCAGCGGCGAAGAAGCCGTCAACGATCCCCTGGAGTCCCTGAACCGGTCGATCTTTGAGGTCAACGAGGGTCTCCAGGATGTGCTCCTGCGCCCCATCGCCAAGTTCTATAATGCAAACGTCAACTTGACGGTCCGTCAGGGAATCTCCAATTTCCTCGACAACCTCTCGTCGCCGGTCATTTTCGCCAACGATCTTCTGCAAGGAGAGTTCGAACGGGCGCTGACGACCTTCGGCCGGGCCATTATCAACACCACCATCGGCATCGTCGGCTTTGCCGATGTAGCAGCATCGGAATTGGGGATAGAGCGCCATGGTGAGGATTTCGGCCAGACCCTTGCCGTTTACGGCATGGGTGAAGGTTTCTACCTTGTCCTGCCGATATTCGGCCCGTCCAGTCCCCGCGACGCCATCGGCAAGTTTGTGATTGATCCCTATCTCGATCCCCTGGGGCTGTGGTTGGGCAATACGGACCGTCAAAATATCGAATATACGCTGACCGGCGCCAAGGGCCTGGATGAATACGCCGGCATCGTCGATGAGCTGAACCAGGTGAAAAAGACGTCCGTCGATTATTACGCCGCCGTCCGCAGCCTGTACCGGCAGAAGCGAAAAACCGAAATCAACAACGGTTCCATCCTTGAACTGCCGCCGATCCCTGATTTGAGCTACGGCATCACGCCCGAGGACTTCGATCAGCCGCTGGCCGGGTTCAATCCGCTGGCCCCCCAATAATCCCGTTTATTCCGTACCGCCCCCCCGGCGCGTCTTTTCGCGATCGGGGTGGGGTTCAGGCGGCACAGCTTAACTTATTGAAATTAAAGTATTTATACCCCTAATCCTTGACTTTTTCCGTTTTTTGGGTATTATAATTACTGTCGCTGGCGCCCATTGGGGCCAGCAAAAGGTCGGCCTGACCGAATGGTGGGCCAGTAGGCTTATTGCTTCGAACGGAGGATATGGCCGTGCGCGAGTGGATCGCAGACATCAAAGACGCGTACACCCTTTCATATCCCTGATGTGACCTGCGGCATATGTCCTGCCGTCGGCGCTGTGCCGATGGAACGGGGCTGAGTGTATACAAGGCCACGTAATTGAGTGTCCGGGTTGTCCAATAAGAAACCGAAAAAAAACCGGCGCCGAAACGGAAGAAGAAGGAATAGGGAATTAAGTTATGACAGCGTTGAGCTTACCGGCGGTTCCCGTTGAAGGCGGCCTGTCGCGGTATTTCCGCGAAGTGTGGAGCTTTCCCATGCTGGAGAAGGAAGAAGAGCAAATGCTTGCCGTTCGCTGGCGTGACAAGGGCGACACCGAGTCTGCCCATAAGTTGGTGACGTCGCACCTGCGCCTGGTGGCGAAAATCGCCATGAAATACCGGGGCTACGGCCTTCCCGTCGCCGACTTGGTTTCCGAAGGCAACATCGGATTGATGAAAGCGGTAAAGAAATTCGACCCGGGTTTGGGATTCCGGCTCTCGACCTACGCCATGTGGTGGATCAGGGCGTCGATCACCGAATACGTTTTGAAGTCGTGGTCGATGGTCAAGTTGGGCACGGTGGCGTCGCAGAAGAAACTGTTTTTCTCGCTGCGCAATCTCAAGGGCCGACTCAATATCCTCGATAGCGGTGAACTGACCCCGGATCAGGCCCAACAGTTGTCCGATACCATGGGCGTTTCCGCCGACGAGATCACCCATATGAACCGCCGTCTTTCGACCAGGGACTTGTCCCTCAACGCGCCCTTGTCCAATGACGAGGAAGGCATCGAATTTCAGGATACCCTGGTCGACAATAGCCCCAGCCCCGAAAGCCGATTCGCCGAGGCGGAAGAACTCGGCCACCGCAGCGCCATCCTTAGGCAGGCGCTGAAGGCGCTACCGGAACGCGAACGCCATATTTTCACCGAGCGGCGGCTGAAGGACGATCCGAAGACGCTGGAGGAGCTTGGCAAGGAATACGGCATCAGCCGCGAGCGGATCCGCCAGCTTGAGGTGCGGGCCTTTGACAAGGTCCAAAAGGCGGTAACGGCGGTCATCGCCGAAGAACCCGAAGCCTGAAAGACGGAACTGAATCCCCAATCCCCGAGGCCAGTTCCGGGATTGCCGAAAATCACCCTTAGGACCGGGGGCCGCCAGGGCCCCCTTAGCGTTCCCGCCACCTGTTTCCGGGCGGGCCTAAGAATGGCGCCCTGGTCCCGGGAAAACCTCTTCGGCCAGGGAAGGAGAAATTCCACATCTTTATCGATATAAATGCCGGAGTTCAGGCTGAGGTAAGAAAAATGTGATACTCATCACTTCATGCGCCCTAAGAAATAGGTCATAAGAATACCTAACTTCCGAAGTAGGCGATTTTTTCTTGCTTCTCGGGTGATATCCCGGAAAAGTAAACAAGCGGCCCGGTTGCCAAAAACGTCGAAGTGATATGACTCTAAAACTGAAATTCTGGGGTGTGCGCGGAAGCATCGCCTGTGCGACCCCCAGCCACATGAAATACGGCGGCAACACCAGTTGCATCGAGGTGCGGGCGGGAGATCATTGTTTCGTTTTGGATGCCGGCACCGGGATAAAGAACTTTGGCGGATCCCTCATCTCCAACGGCGACAACGTTTCCCATATGCTTCTGACCCATACCCATTGGGACCACATCATGGGCTTTCCCTTTTTCGCTCCCGCCTATGACCCCAAGAATTCAATTTCCATCATGGCCGGCCACTTGACCGGCCAAGGGGGCATCAAGAAGATTCTGTCCTCGCAAATGAACAATCCGATGTTTCCGATTCCCCTCGAAGCCATGCAGGCCGACCTCAAGTTCGAGGATTTCGAGGCCGGTGACAGCTTGCAACTCTTTGACGATGTCAACATCCGGACCGCGCCCTTGAACCATCCCAACGGGGCCACGGGTTACCGAATCGAACACGGCGGCAAGTCGGCGGTTTACGTGACCGATACCGAACACGTGCCGGGTCAGCCGGACCAGAACATCCTAGGCCTAATCGAAGGTGCCGATGTGGTGATTTACGACAGCACCTATACGGAGGACGAATTCCCCTCGAAAATCGACTGGGGCCACTCGACCTGGAACGAGGGCATGCGCTTGTGCCAGGCGGCGAAAGTCAAACAGTTGGCCATTTTCCACCATGAGCCGGATCACGACGACGATTTCATGGACAAGCTCACCGCCGAAGCCGCCGAAGCCTGGGACGGCACCTTCGTTTGCCGCGAAGGCATGGAAATCATCCTCGAATAAAATTCGGGCTCATTGCCCCGGCGGCGTGGCCTGGGGAATTTCCAGAACGGCCGGGGCGGGGGCCGGGGTTGCCGTCGGCGTTTTGGGAGTGGCCGGAACGGGGGCCGGGGTTGCCGGTTGCCCAGCGGCCGAGGCTTCTTTCCCCCGTTCCTTTTCCGCCACCTTTTGCAAAAACACTTTCTTCTCCTCCAGCGACATAGGATAGACGCGGATGACCACCCGACGGTTTAGGGCTTGGTTATCCGGGACCGGATTTCCCTCGGCGTCCTTGTTCGGCGCTTTCGGCTGGGTATCGGCATAGCCGGTCGCTTTCATGCGGCTGGAATCCAGCTCCTGGCTGATTAAAAAGCGGATAATTCCGGCGGCGCGGGACGCCGACAGTTCCCAGTTAGAGGGGTATCGGGGGGTGTTGATGGGGACGTCGTCGGTGTGCCCCTCGATTTCGATTGTGTAGAACTGGTAGCGGGGCGCCAGCAGGGTTTGCGTCATTTTTTCCAGAACCGGCAGGGCTTCTTCACGGATATCGGCGAACCCGGGTTTGAAAAAGGCCGAACTGGACAGCTCGATAACGATACCCTTTTTGTCGGTTTCGACCTTGACCACCTGGTCGGCCTGCATGTTGTAGACGACATCCTGAACGTCGATCCGGAGTAACTGGATCGGGCTGGTGGATTCCTGTCCGGTGAGGTTGCTCTTGATCGCCGTCGCCGCCGTCTCGAAGGCGGGGATGTCATATTCGGCGAAGGTGAGGAGCATGACCATGAAGGCCATCAACAGCGTGATGGCGTCGGCATAGGTAACCAGCCAGTCTTCTTTTTCTTCTACTTCTTCGGGAGGTGCGTCCATGATTCTTGCCCTATGGCCACGGAGGCCCGAAACGAGTTCCGGCCTCGATCACTTTTTCATCTTGTCAATGTCGAAGTGGATCGCCGGGTCGAGGAAGCTGTTCATCTTGTCCTGGATGAAGCGCGGGCTCTTCTTATCGGCCAGCAGGACCAGACCCTCGGCGACCAGGTAGTTGCGGAAGCGGATGATCTGCTCGCGCTGCATGATCTTGGTCGCCGAGGGGAGGAAGACGATCTGTGAAAATATCACGCCGTAGAGCGTCGTGCATAACGCCACCGCAAGTCCCGCGCCCAGCGTCGACGGATCCCCGCCCATGCTGCCGAGCATGATGATCAGGCCGACGAGCGTGCCGATCATGCCGAAGGCCGGCGCCGCCGCGCCCATTTTCTTGATGATATCCACCAGCACCGTGTTGCGCCCGAAGCTGGTCTCGATGGTGTTGTTCATGATTTCGCGGACTTCGTCGCCGGAGTAGCCGCTGATCACCATGTCGACGCCGAACGAGAGGAACTTGTCTCCCTTAACCGATTTCTTGGCTTCCTGTTCGAGCGCCGGAATGCCGTTCTTTTGCACGGCGTAGGCCCATTTGATGATGCGTCCGACCTCGGCCGTCAGCACCCCGCGCCCCATTCCCGGCGACGCAAAGATTTTGATCATCACCTTAAACGACAAAATCACGTAGCGGGGTTCGTAAGAAATGAACGCTGCCGCCAAGGTTCCACCGCAAACCATGACGAAGCTGGAGACGCTAATGAAGATTGCGTAGTCGTCCGTGGCGGTGACGATGGCGCTAAGAAACAAGCCCATCGCGGCCATAAACGCGCCGATCGTTGCTAATGACATGCCCTATTCCTGCTTTCGAAATCAGTTCACGGCAGTCTTTACGGGCCCCTGACGGCCCGTGTCCCCCCATAGGGATTCCCTAACCTTATACCGAATTCTTGATAAAATCTTAATCCGTTATGCCGCAATCCGATAAATGAACAATAAGGACGTTAAATTCATTCCTCCGAAATCGTCGATTAACGCTCCCTGAATGCTTCGTGGCGGAGTTTCAGGATGGGTCTGATCAGGTAGTCCATGACCGCTTGCCTGTATGAATGTCGACAGTGGCCTGCATGCCGGGAACGATCGGAAGCGAGCCTTCTTCCTCGCCAAGATAATTCTTGTCCGTTTGGACGATGACCAAGATGACGCCCAAAAACACGACCGCGAACGGCAGGTCCGCCACCAACAGCGCCGAGGCGCCGGAAAGCGTGTTGCGGACCACGTAGACGTCGCGGAAAAGCGATTGCCAGTGGTTCGCCGGCTTGGACTCAAGCATGTGTAGCGGCAGCCCCATCAGCTTGTCGAACAGGCGCTGGCCAACCAGAACATCGACCCGCAAGGCCACCGACTACATAATCCGGGACCGGGCCATGCGTAGGATGTAGTCGAAAATTATGACAAAAATCATGCCGATGGCCAGGCCCCAAAGGGTGCTGATCCCGGCGCTGGCGATCACCCGGTCGTAGACCTGGAGCGTGAACACCGGCACCGCGAGCGCCAACAGGTTGACGAAAAGCGACATCGCCAAAACCTCGCGGAAAATCGGCTTCAGCGGCTCCAGGAAGGGCTTGAGCCAGGCGCGTGAGGAGGGGGTCACTCATGGCAAGAAATATACGGCTCCCAAGCAAATGACGCTAGCCTATGTTGGCGGCGATTTTATGGCGCTGGCGGGGCCTCGGGGGCTTAAGGCATCCGTTTTCGAAACCGGCGCCCCATGGTTGGGGACTGACGGGGGGTTCAGGCGAATCGGCGGGCATGGGGCACCCGAGGAGCCTGAGAATTACGGCTTGACCCCGAAACGGCGGACCTGTTGTAGTACCGTGTGTCCGGGAGCCAATTAAGGGGGTTGAAGTCCGGTGACGAAGTTCAGGATTCGTTTTAATGGTTTCGCCCGCAGCCGGAGAGGACGGCCGGATGCTTAAGTTCCTGCGCTCCGCCTTCAGCTTCGAGAGGCTTTTGAGCGTGGCCCTCCTTTCGGGGTTCATGTTCCTGTATTACGTCGACCCCTATCCAGTGCAGTTCCTGCGCCTGAAGACGTTCGATTTTTACCAACAGCAGAAACCGCGTGAAATTCCCCCGCCTCAGGGCAAGCCGGTCACTATCATCGACCTCGACGAGGAAAGTCTGGCCGAAATCGGCCAATGGCCGTGGCCGCGCACCACCGTCGCCAAGCTTATCCAGAACCTGATGCAGATGGGCGCCGCCTTGGTCGCCTTCGACATCGTATTCGCCGAGCCCGACAGGATGAATCCGAATAAAATTCCGGATACCGTGGTCGGCCTCGACGAGGCCACCAAGGCCAAGCTTAGGGCGCTTCCCAGCAACGACGAGATCATGTCCCGGGTGATCCGCAAAAGCCGCGTCGTGTTGGGCCAGGCCGGTTACTGGGAAAAGCTGGAAACCAAGAAGGGCCCGCCGATCAAGAAATCCGTGGCGCTCCTGAAGCAGGGTAAGAACGTCAACCCGGCCTTCTTCCTGCCCCGGTTCCAGTCGCTGATCCGCAACGTGCCGGTGCTTGAAAAGCATGCCACCGGCCACGGCATCTTTTCCCTGGTCCCGGAACCTGACGGTATCGTCAGAAGGGTGCCGACGCTGTTCGTTTATGAAAACGAGCTGTATCCGTCGCTGGCGGTCGAGATGCTGAGGGTTGCGGTTAACCGCAAATCCATTCTGGTCAAAGCCAACGTCGCAGGCATCACTTTTCTGGGCGTGCACAAGAATCTCCAGATTCCGACCGACAGCCACGGCCGGGTGTGGCCGTATTTCTCGAAAAGCGACAAATCCAAGTACGTCTCGGCCAAGGACGTGCTTAACGGAACAGCCGACCCGGCGCTGATCAAGGGCAAGCTGACCATCGTCGGCACGTCGGCGGTCGGGCTTCTGGATATTCGCGCCGTGCCGACGGAGCCGGTCATTCCCGGAGTCGAGGTCCACGTGCAACTGATCGAGGCGGCGATGCATAAAAAATGGCTTTCGCGGCCCAATTATTTCATCGGTGCCGAGCTGGCGTTGATCCTGTTCGGTGGCCTGGCGATGATCATTCTGGTCCCTTGGGCCGGCGCCAAATGGACCATGGGGCTGTTCCTGCTCGTCTCCGGCGGTGCCGGGGCCACGTCGTGGTACCTGTTCGCCGAACACCGATTGTTGTTCGACGCCGGCTACGCGGTCATTTCGATCCTACTTCTCTATACCGTCCTCACCTATACCGGTTACGCCAAGGAAGAAGCCAGTCGGCGCCAGACCCGGGATGCGTTCTCCAAGTATCTGTCGCCCGACATGGTCGCGCGCGTCGCCGAAAACCCCGGGGAACTGAAACTGGGCGGCGAGAAACGCGAAATGACCCTGTTATTCTGTGACGTTCGCGGTTTCACCACCATTTCCGAACAGTTCGATGCGGTCGGCCTGACGGCGCTGATCAACAAGCTGCTGACGCCATTGACCAATGCCATCCTCGATCGTCAGGGAACGGTCGACAAATACATGGGCGACTGCATCATGGCGTTCTGGAACGCGCCTCTGGACGACGACGAGCATATCTACAATGGCTGTGTCTCGGCCCTGGCGATGCTGGCCGAGATGGGGCCGCTGAACGACCGGCTTGAAATTGAAGCCAAAGAGGAAGGCCGCAAGCATATCCCGCTTAAAGTAGGCCTTGGCCTGAATACCGGCGAATGCGTGGTCGGCAATATGGGGTCCGACCAGCGTTTCGATTATTCGGTGCTCGGCGATACGGTCAACCTGGCGGCGCGCCTGGAAGGGCAATCCAAGAGCTACGGCATGAACGTGGTTCTCGGCCCGACCACCAACGCGGCGGTTACGGACCGGATGGCGACCATCGATCTCGACTACATTCAGGTCAAGGGCAAGACCGAGGGCACCTATATCTACGGCCTGATGGGGGACGCGGAGGTCAAGGCCGGTCCCAGGTTCGTGGCACTGCAAAAGAAAATTTCCGACGCGGTGGACAGCTATCGTCAACAGCGTTTCGACGAGGCCGCGGGGATGTTTAAGGAAATCCGCCGTCTCGGCTCCGACGAGCACAAGCCCTGGCACCTCGAAGTCAACCTGGATGTGCTCTGCGATCTCTACGACGAGCGCATCGCCGAATACAAAATAAACCCGCCGGCCGCCAACTGGGACGGCGTCTTCATCGCGACAACGAAATAGGGGAAAGATAACTAGAAATAGAGGGAAAATAAGCAGGAAGGAGACCGGATATGGATAAAGCTTTCGAATATCTGAACGACAACGACCGCGCTCTGCTGGAGAAAAAAGGCGAAGTCCTGGAGGTTGAAAAAGATCATGTGATCCTAGAGGAAGGCGATCACCGCCGCGCCCTTTTCGTGATCTTGGAGGGGTCTTGCCGGGTCGTACTGTCACTCCGGGGCAAAGACGAAACCGTCGCCAGCCTCACCCGGAAGGAATTTTTCGGCGACATGAATTTCCTGGAAGGGATCGGCGCCAGCGCCAACGTCATCGCCAATGAGCCGACCAGGATTCTGGTCATCACGCCCGAGAAAACCCAGGCCCTGCTCGCGGCCGATCCCAGCCTGGCGATGCGCTTTTATCATTCCCTGGCGATCAGCCTGTCCCGGCGCCTGCGCGCGACGACAAGCAAGCTGGTGGAAGAATAAGGGGGCCGGCCGCTAGTCCTTGATATTGCCGAACACGCCCCATTCTATCAGGTGGTTCGTCATGTCCATCTGGAATTTACAGCCCTTGCGCGCCACGCGGGCGCCCGCGGGGAGGCCGAGCGCCTCGGGGTCGGTTTCGCCGGAGCTGGTCATCAACAGGAACTTGGCGTTCGACAGGGCATCGATGGCCTTGAACGCGTGCGCCATTTCGACGCCGCTCATGTCCTCGTTGACCATGCTGGCGCCGATGATATGGGGCGGGTTGGCGAGCCCGATTTCGATGGCCTCGACGGCGGTTTCGGCGAGGCTGACCCGAAAGCCGCACGATGCAAGTCCTTCGCCGATGATCCGGCGTTGCAGGCCCTTCGGCAGGACCAGCAAAAAGCCGATGTCGCGGGTTATCTGGTCGGTGGGGGTGGCGTTCACCGTAACGGTGCCGCTGTGCGGCAAGGCGCGCAGGATTTCCGTGGTTTCGCTGTCGCCCGGGTTTTCGCCGTGATCGGCAATGACCCGGATGGCGTCGGTATAGGCCTGGATGGCAGGCAGATGGTCGGGGCCGACCTTGCCGGCAGTCTCGATATAATCCTCCAGGGCGTGGGCGATCATGGTGATGGCGGGAAACAAGGCAGGAAGCATTGGTTTCCTGAAATAAAGAACATTTCCGGTATTACTTCGACGTCATCACCCAGACGCCGTTCCAGTCCTCGGGCGGTTCCGCCTTAAGGTGTTCGCAGCGCTCGATATAGGTTTGCGCCAGTTTGTCGTTTTCGTTGGCCTTGATCGCTTCTTCGAAGCGGCTGATTCCCTTGTCCCAATTGCCGTTGCGGTATTCCTTCACCCCTTCGTTGAAGTAGTTCACGTTGTCCATCAGGTTGGGATACGTCTCGTCCGTGTGGTAGTCCAGGACCTCGTAAACGCCGACCGGTTCGGTCTTGCCCTTGACCACGACCATGTCGATGTCGCGCATGCGGTAGGTGCCTTTCAGCTTGGCCTTGGTGAACTCGCTGATCAGGATGCGCGCCGAATACTGTTTGCACGCCGATTCCAGCCGGGCCGCCAGGTTCACGCCGTCGCCGATCATGGTGTAGTCCATGCGCTTGGGTGAGCCGATGTTGCCCGAAACCACCATGCCGGTGTTGAGACCGACCCCGTGGTCGATGGGGTTTTCGCCGCGGGCCACGCGTTCCACGTTCCATTCCCAAAGCTCGACGACCATGGTGATGGCGGCGCGAACGGCGCGGTCCTCGTCGTCTTCGTGGGAGACGGGAATGCCGAACCCGGCCATGATGGCGTCGCCGATGAACTTGTCCAGCATGCCCCCTTCGCGCGTGATGCAGTCGACCATGATGGTGAAGTATTCGTTCAGCATCTGCACCGTGTCTTGGGCGCCCAGGGCCTCGGTGATGGCGGTGAACGAGCGGATATCGGAAAACAGCACCGTGATTTCGCTGCTTTTGCCGCCGAGAAAATCCTCGCTGCTGCCGTCGCTCATCAACTGGTCCGCAATGCCGGGGTCCATGTAGCGCGACATGGTCGATTTCATCCGTTTTTCGTTGCTGATGTCCTCGATCATGATCATCGATCCGAGTTTCTTGCCGTCTTCGCCGATCAGCGGCAGCAGGTTGACGTTGGCGGAAATCGTTTCTTTCTCGTCTTCGTCCCCGAATTCCAGTTCCGCGTCCATGAGGACGTCCTGTTCCAGGGTTTCTTCGACCCTTTTGATACGCTCCATCAACCAGGTGTTGGCGCCGACGAAAAAGTCTTCGGCTTGTTTGCCGACGATATCGTTTATCCCGGTTTTTATGATTCGCAGGCCCGCGGCGTTGCAGGTGACGACCTTGCCGTCTTCGTCCATGGTGATGACGCCGTTGGACATGCTCTCCAGCATGCTTTCGTTGTAGTTCTTCATGTTATGGACGTCTTCGAACAGCTTGGCGTTCTCCAGCGCGATGGAGACCTGCGCGGTAAACGCCTTGAGGCGGGTTTCGTCTTCATCGGTGAACGGGCCGCCGCTTTTGTTCAGCACCTGGGTGACGCCGATGGTCTTGCCGTCCTTGTTGACCACCGGGATGCACAGGATGGAGCGGGTGAAATAGCCGGTTTTCTTGTCGAAGGCCGGATTGAAGCGCAGATCGGCATAGGCATAGGGGATATTGATCGTCTTGCCCGACGTGAACACCGCGCCGGCAATGCCCATGGAATTGGGCAGGCGGATTTCGCCCAGGCTGTCGCCCATGGCGACGCGGGAAAACAGCTCGTCGGTCTTATCGTCGTTCATGAACAGCGTCGAGCGGTCGGCGTTCAGCATGTGCGCGGCTTCGCTCATCACCTTGGTCAGAAGCGTTCCCAGTTCAAGTTCCGAGGTGACGTCCGAAACCACGTTGAGAAATTCCATCTCCTTTTCGCGGCTTTTCTTCATGCGTTCGGCGAACTGGGTGCTTTGCAGGGCGACGGCGGCCTGGGTGGTAATGGCCTCCAGCAGGTTCAGGTCTTCGGGCGTGAAGCCGCCTTCATTCTTGTTCAGCGCCTGGGTCACGCCGATGACGTCGCCGCGCACGGTCTTGACCGGGGCGCTGACGATGTTGCGGGTTTTGAAGCCGGTTTGTTCATCCACCTTGCGGTTGAAGCGTTCGTCGGCGTAGGCGTCGGGAATGATCTCGCCCTGGCCGTTGACGAACACCGCGCCGGCGATGCCGGTGGTGTTGAGCATCCTGATCTCGCGCGAGAAATTGCCCTGGGCGACGCGGGAATATAGCTCGCTGGTTGTGGGGTCGTTGAGGAACAGGGACGCGCGCTCGGCCCCCAACTCGGAGGCAATCAGTTCAACCAGGGTTTTCAGGACTTCGTCCAGGCTTTCGATGGCGGCGACCCGGCGCGACACGTTGAGCAGCATTTCGGCCTGCTGCAGTTTCTTGTCGGCCTGGCGCAGCATGGCGACCCGGTCCGGCGCCCGGTTGCCGGAGGCGGGGGCTTGGCTGGGAGGTGGGTCCTGTCGGAGGTTACTCGCCATTTTCGGTCTCCAGTTTCTCGCGTAACGCGGCGGCGGTTTCCTGCAGCTGTTTTATCTCGTCGCGGGCGGCGCGTTCCATGCCTTGAATTTTGTCTTCGTAGCGGCCCTTGATGGTATCCAGCTCTTCGCGCAGCGCCACCACAGTCTGTTGCAACTGCTGGGCTTTGTCACTGTCTTCGGCGACAACCTTCTGCACGCTTTGATCCTTCTCGAAGCTCAGATCGTCGAGCTCCCCGCGGAGCGCCTGGGCGGTCTTCTTCAACTGCTGGATTTCATCGTTGCCGCGGGCAATGGCCTCCTGCACCGCCTTGTCCTTCTCGAAGCTCAGGTTGTCGAGTTCCTCGCGGAGCGCCGCCGCGGTTTTCATCAACTGCTGAATTTCGTCGTGGGAATTGGCCGTCGCCTCCTGGACGGCCTGGTCTTTCTCGAAATTGAGGTTGTCCAGTTCTTCGCGAAGCGCCGTCGCCGTTTCCATGAGCTGCGTCGCTTCGTCGGCGGCATCGGCGACGGCCCGCTGTACGCTTTCCTGCATTTCGTACTGCAGGCCCTCCAACTCCTCGCGCAGCGCCGCGATGGTGCTCTTGAGGTGGCGGATTTCCATCCCCGCCTCTTGCAGTTCGTCCTTTTCGGCCTGCAGTAATTGGGTCGGTTCGTTCATCGGCTGCCTCGTTTCCCCCGTTAGAGGCTGTTTTCCCCATTGTTGGAAGAGATTCTTGCGCCCACGGCGCAAGGCGTCAAGAGTCCGCGGTTTTTGGGCCTACCACTTCGAGCACCGGGCCTGTTCGCGATGGTAGTTCTCCGTCGTGTCGATGCGGTCGTTTTCCCGGTCCATGACCTTGTTCATCTCCTTGAACAGCGGCTCGATCTGACGTTGCAGGGCTTTTTGGATCTTGGCCGCCGCCTGGTTGGGGGACCGGCCGGTCAGGGGCTTCAACTGTGAAGCGGCCTGGACCAGCCGCCGCTCGACCTTCGGCGCATAGCGGGCCAGGGTATTGCGGAAAATCGCCAGGTGTTCGTTTTCGTGTTCCAGGACCGAAAGATATTGACAGCTTCCCCGCGGATAGCGCATGGCGACGTAAATGGTGATCTCGTCGTAGCCTAATTCCGCCTTCACACCCGCCACGGTGGCGCAATGTCGTTTGGCCTTGCGGCTCAGCGTGTTGATCGAGATGTCCATGCGGAATTGAAGCTTGGTCAGGGTTAGCCCGATAGGATTCCAGCCGCGTTTGCGGCTCTGCGCCCCTTTGCGTCTCTGCAGGCGGGCCAGTTGTTCGCGGCTTTTCCTGGTCTCGTAGGTGACGCGGCCGGCTAGGGTCTTGAGCGACACCCGGGGCAGGGTTTCCGCCTTCGGGCAGGTGGCCGCGGCCGCGGCTAACCGCGGCGCCGACAGCCCCCCCGCGCCAGCGGCCACGGCGGCAAGGATTAATGCCGCCGTTGGAATCCCTAGGCATCCTGACATGACGGTTGAATGTTGCCCTTGTGGGAAGGAAAAGGCAACGCGGGGCTGGGTTTCCCCACCCAAGTTTTCATATAGGGCGCATGATCTTGAGGTTGTTGATTCAATCGGCGCGGCGGAGATTTTGGGCCTTCGATTCGACCGGGCATTTTATAAACTTATGGCTTTCAATCTTGCCTTTGAATGTCTGGGGGCCGACGCAAAGTATGACACCACGGCCTTCGAGGGAGCGGTTGCCGCCACAGAAAGCGAAATATGCGCTTTACTCGCTGGAACGGAAATCTTTGCGGAACGCATTGGCCTTGATCTAAGCCAAGTGCTGGCCTTTTCAACAGTCTTAGACGCAGATTTTTACGGGTTGGGATGGCCTCTTGGTACGTTGTCAGAGAATGATATGAGGCAGGCCAACGAGGTTGCAGACGTTTTTCAAGAAGTTTGGGCTAAATGGGGAAACTCTATCGAAGGTTTTGGCAAGGCTTCTTGAAGGGTTTTCAACAGCCTCAGCCAGGAGCGGACATTGGGTCTCGGCATGTCCGCTTTACCCCCGAAAGCGGACATAATTGGCGACAGTCAGAAATGTCTGCTTATGACCCAAAGCGAGCCTCGTTCAAGACGAAGGCCTCTGAATGTCCGCTTTACCCCCAAAAGCGGACATCTCAGCAGATATTAAAATTGTAAATTTGAGAAAGCCTCTGAATGTCCGCTTTCGGTCAAAAGCAGACCTTTTTCATGCCTGCCAAAAATGTCCGCTTTCGGGGGTAAAGCAGACATTAATGTAGCGAACAAAAACGTTTTTTTAGCATTGTGGGCCATTTTAAGGCCCTCTGGTGCGCGTTAAAGGGATGTGGCCTAAGTTGGCCCAAAAAAGGGTGAAACCGTCCCTAGTGGTTGCTAATTGGTTGCTATAAAGAAACAAAGCCCTAGCTGTTTCCAGCTAAGACCTTGTTATATTTGGCTCCGGCGGCTGGACTCGAACCAGCGACATATGGATTAACAGTCCACCGTTCTACCAACTGAACTACGCCGGATTAAATTGGAGGCGCGGACCGG